>DRMS01000333.1 GCA_011322515.1 Leucothrix mucor | reverse complement strand
GCACGAAACAACTTCCCGATCTCTAACTTGCTTTTTTATCCCAGCTTGGATGATCTCATTCGTTGCGTAGAATGACTATGCGCCTCATGAGTTCATCCAATCTGAAATAAAAATTCTGCGTTAGAACTTCGGGAAGTTATTCCGTGCTCGTTCCTAAGCTATTTTGTTAGCTCACTGATAGGGGTTTTTATATCGGTTAATGCCGATAAGTCCAAAGAAGTCCCCGACTTTAAAAGCCAATAAGTAAGCGCTGCTATTAATGTGATAAACAATAGGTAAGCGCCTATTCTAACCCATTTAGAGGTTGGTTCTGGTGGCTCGCCATAGCGGTTTATATTTCTACTACCAGGAATTAACCAAAAAACAAGGGTTCCAAAAGGGATTAGGATAAGAGTAGAGAGCCAGCCACTCACATTAAAATCATGACACCGCTGTATGGTTAATTGAAATAATAAATACAGTGCTGAACCTATTGCCGCTGCAAGAAAAATATAACCGACAATTTGTCCAATATTATCCAGCTTACTGATCAGACCTGCGATTGCTGCAAGCACCCAAAAAACCAGAAAAGGTAATATAATCGAGTAGAAAAAATAACGTAGACGACCAATGCGCCCATCTGCTGAAAGCAGGTCAACCTGACTATAGCGTTGCCGTTGTAAATTTCCTTTGGGGTATGTCTCACTGGCACTCATTGTATTCTCCTTTTATCTGTTTAATGGCTACCAGTTTAAGGCAGGACAGTTCATGTTTTTGCTATTCACCCGCACCCTTTGACAAGCTCAGGAAGCGGTGTCCTGAGTTTACCGAAGGGCTAGTTCCCTGAGCTTGTCGAAGGGTGCGGGTTATTTGCCATGACGTTACTTGTCCCGCCTTAAGTTGGTAGCCTGTTTAATTGAGTGCGATAAAGCTTGTCACAGAAGTCCATAAGGAAAATCTTCTCTCTGGATAAAAGTATCTATTTCAACGCGGAACGAATAAAAAAGAGGGAAAATATAGGTGCTAGCAAGTGGGGGGATGAATATTAAAGAAAATGCGCGCTTTCTATGCCAGTTGATAGTACTTATAGAGTGACCCGTATGAGGTGCAACATAAACGGGAAGATGGTGCATTACCGTGATATTCCTATAAAACAGGCATCCTGTATTACCAGTAACCATCATCATGCTGATAATATATACTCAGATTAAAGGTAAGGAGGTTCCAAGCAATGATTCTACCCATCTTACTTGCCCTTTTGTCCCTGTTTGAGTTATCTCAATCGTTGCGTAGAGCGATTATGCGCCTCTTGAGATGCTCCAATCAGAAACAAAAAATCAGCGCAATATAGGTAAATTCATTACTTGAAACTTCCTAACTAGTTGCTAAATTTTATAAGAGGAGATAATTGATGAGTATTGCACCACTAATGCTGGATTTAAAAGACACGGTATTAAGCGCAGAAGAAAAAGAACTATTAGCGCATCCATTAACAGGCGGAGTGATTTTATTTACACGCAATTATGAGTCAATTGAACAGTTGGAATATTTAGTTAAGCAAATCAGGCTGACAACATCTCGTGAATTATTAATAGCGGTTGACCATGAGGGGGGGCGGGTGCAACGCTTTCGTGAAGAGTTCACCACCTTGCCTGCGTTAGCAAAACTCTATAAAGCATCTGATAATGAGCAAACTTTTTTACAATTATCACATCATCACGGTTGGCTAATGGCATCGGAGCTGCGTGCTGTGGATGTTGATTTTAGCTTTGCGCCTGTTTTAGATTTAAACTATGGTGTGAGTGAAGTCATTGGCGACCGCGCTTTCCATCGTCAGCCTGAAATCGTCTCAACCTTGGCAGTAGAGTATATAAAGGGCATGCGTGAAGCAGGGATGGCTTCAACAGGCAAACACTTTCCAGGGCATGGTGCAGTGGTTGCAGACTCACATATTGATATTCCCGTAGACAAGCGTTTATTTGATGAAATTTGGAAGCAAGATATACAACCTTTTGCAAAACTCATCACAAAAGGATTAGATGCGATTATGCCAGCGCATGTGATTTATCCCGATGTGGATAAGCAACCTGCAGGATTTTCATCTATCTGGTTACAAGAAATTTTACGCCAGAAACTCGCCTTTGATGGGGTGATTTTTAGTGATGATTTAAGTATGCAAGGTGCATCCGTTATGGGTGGTTTTACGGAGCGGGCGGAAGCCGCAATGGAAGCAGGTTGTGATATGGTACTGGTTTGCAATGATCGAGAGGGTGCAATTGAGGTGATTGATAAAGCCAATATTAAGCATAGCGAACAATCAGTAAAGCGTTTACAGGCTATGCAAGGGCGTTCTTTTATGAATAGATCTGCTTTATTAGATACTAAGCAATGGGCGGAAACGGCTGATGCAATGACGTCTATTTGTTAGCGTCATTGCTTGAAGCTTCCTTACGTAAACTTTATAAGGAACGTGCGCTATATGACGGTAGAAATAACGCAGAAGAGCTGAAAATAGATAAGCAAATGTTAGAATATTTATGATCACCTACTTATGGGTTGCAAAAGCCTAAACTACTTTTTGAACCTATGAGGCATATCGAGAATTTCTTTACTAAACTTCCTTTTACAGTGTATGGTTGCCAAAAAACAAGAAGGTAGCCTAGCAAGTTTGCAACTTCCTAGTAATGGTCTACGATTTGTAATCAAAAAGTTAAACAACCGATAGAATATAAGAATATGAGCAAAAGTCTCGTTATTGTTGAGTCGCCCGCTAAGGGAAAAACAATTGAAAAGTATTTAGGGAAAGGCACTAAAGTACTGGCTTCCTATGGGCATGTGCGTGATCTTGTGCCTAAAACGGGTGCGATTGATACCGAAAATGATTTTTCGATGAAGTATCAAATGATTGATCGCAATAAAAAGCATGTTGATAAAATCGTTAAAGCCTTAAAAAACGTTGATAATCTTTATCTCGCAACCGATCCTGATCGCGAGGGTGAGGCGATTTCATGGCATTTATTGGAATTGCTTAAAGAAAAAAACGTGCTGGAAGGTATTAATGTACAGCGTGTGGTATTTCATGAGATCACTAAAAGTGCAGTGCAAGAGGCGGTGGCTAATCCGCGCGGTCTTTCAATACCAATGGTGGATGCACAACAAGCACGGCGTGCATTGGATTATCTCGTTGGTTTTAATATTTCGCCATTATTATGGAAAAAAATTAAGCCAGGTCTCTCCGCAGGACGAGTGCAAAGTCCTGCTTTGCGTATGATTGTCGAGCGTGAGGAAGAAATTGAAGCGTTTGATCCAAAAGAGTACTGGACGCTACAAGGTTTAGTGGATAAAAAGGGGGAGAAATTCTCACCCAAGCTACATACCTATCAGGGCAAAGCATTAAAGCAGTTTGATCTTAATAATGAAAAGGATGCAATCGCAGCCAAAGAAAAGCTATTAAACGATGCCAATGGTAAAGTAACGGTAACACGTTTAGAAAAGAAACAACGTAAGCGTCAACCAACCGCACCCTTTACCACCTCTACATTGCAACAAGAAGGCTCACGAAAACTGTATTTTAATACACGGCGTACCATGAGCGTGGCGCAACAACTTTATGAAGGCATTGATTTGGGTGATGGTCCTGTTGGTCTGATTACCTATATGCGGACTGACTCAGTGATATTAGCCAATGAAGCGGTAGATGAAATACGTAGCTTAATTGTGGAG
>DRMS01000332.1 GCA_011322515.1 Leucothrix mucor | reverse complement strand
TCTGCGTTAAAAACAACCGCACAACCCTGCTGGGCGCTTATTTTTTGCCTTGATAGAAGCAAAGAACCGACTAAAAAGTGAAAATATGACCAAGTGCCAACAGAATCTAGGAAATTATCCGAGAACTGAAATAACAAGGGTGGCTTGTGTCCTAATCTAAATAAATTTCAAAGGTTTGTAACCTTCTCTAGCCCATGGATTAGGTCTTCTCCACCAGCGTTGTGCAATGGTTGCATACATCTGACGGAAATCAACGGTTGGAATCAAATCACCATTATCTAACTTTTCAAAGCTTGGCTCTTTGCCGTGAATGCCTTTATTAACGCGACCACCTAATACAAAGTGTGCAGAGGCTGAACCATGATCTGTTCCCATACTACTATTTTCTGCTACCCGACGACCAAATTCAGAATAAGTCATTACCAATACATTGTTCCACAAACCTGCTGCGGTCATTGATTTTTGGAATGCGCGAAGTCCACCACCTAAATGATTCAAAAGGTTGTTGTGACCATCGACTTGTCCTGCATGTGTATCAAAGCCAGCTAAGGTAACTTTGAAGACGGGCAAATGCACGCCACTGGTAATTAAATTACTCACTTGCTGTAAATCACGCCCAAAGTGACTATTAGGGAAACGCGTATTATGGCGTGGTGCTTGGTGTAATTTAGTTTGTAAAAGGTCTGCCGCAGAGTTAATTTGATTCTGGGTTGATAATAAATGTGCGAGAGAGTCATTTTGTGGCTTATAGCGCTTTCTATTGAGGTACTTTGTTTGTTTTAGGAAGGTACGTGGTGACTGCATGGCAACCGCATGACCATCTTTGCCTGCAAAAGGTCCCATATTGTCATCACCAATCACAATGCCATTGAGCGCATTGGGCTGGTTAGATAATAGTCCTTTTTTCGTTAGCCAACCATTAGTGCTGCGAACTAGCGGATCCGCTGTATTCCATACATCAATAGAATAGAAATGTGAGCGATCCGCATCGGGATAACCTACCCCTTGAATCCACGCCATATCACCTTGATCCCAGACAGGCTTAAGTTCTTTTAGATAAGGGTTTAGGTAGAAGCCCTTTTCTAGCGCTAATTTTTTGGTGATACGCAGCTTATTATTTCTATTTTTTAATCCTAAGTTTAGTTTAGGACGCGCATCATAATAAGCTTGCTGATGTTCAGGGATAAGTGTATTTAGCCCATCATTACCGCCTTTCAATTCAACTAATAGAAGAATTTTTGCATTATGTGGGTTATTGGCTAATACAGAGGGAATCATGCCAGCAAGCGGAGTCAAGCTGGCGTACTTTAAAAAATCACGTCGGTTCATACTGAGAATGCCTTATTTAAGCTGATAGGTAGGATCAAGAACAAGCGCTCGTACAAGTCTTAACTTTCCAGATGTTGTGGGGAGTGGTAACACGGGAGTAACGGGTGATAGCCAGTTCACCACATTCCCACCCGTGGTTTTTGGTAATTTTCTTGATAGGTGCATGTTTGTTGAGCCGCTATAGCGCGTTATCTTATTTAGAAAAGAGGTTCGTACTAACATTGTTTGTGTATCAATCCAGTTTTTACCACCAGCCCAGCCTTTTACGGTAGGGGGATTTAGTGGATCTTGCCCTAGTAATTCTAATGTATGTGCTAATTCAGCATAAGGAAGTTTAGCAAAGGGTAAGGTACGTAGTGTTCCAATCACTAAATCAATAGGAGATTTTATCATATTGCCGCGATATCTTGGATCCCAGAAAGCATCACTATTAAGAACTTCGGTCATCAATGCTTTGATGCTGTACTTGGAGCTTCTAAACACTTTAGCCCAGCGCTGTGTGTAGCGACGATCATGATAATTATCACTAACAAACTCACGCCATACTTTTTCTGCAATAAACTCAGCAGTACGGTGTTGCCTTAATAAAACATCTACAATTTGATCGCCATTGGTAATATTGCGTACACCTAAGAAGGTAACGGGTTTATTATCATGTTTGCTAGCATCAAATTTAAAGGTGCCACGAGGAAGGTCAGCTCCCCAACCTGAAAAGGCACTGGCGGCAGCACGAATATCAGGCTCTTTATAAGCATGACCTCGGCCTAGTGTAAATAATTCTAATAACTCGCGTGCAAAGTTTTCATTTACTCCGCCTTTGACATTTTTATTGCCATCCAAGTACACCATCATGGCAGGATCTTTAATAATGCCTTTTAGCATGCTAGCAAAGCTACCCATAGCATTGTCGCGCAAAAATTTGTTTTGTTTATAAATGAGGCGAGGATGCCCAACACCTTCAAGGGATGAGGTAAAATGGTTACCCCAGAATAAAGTCATACGTTCATTGACAGGTGTTCTAGTGGAAAGCAAATGCTTCACCATCCAAGCTTTCATGCGCTTATTATCACGATTCATTTGCATTAGGGCGTTATGCTTGCCATACCCATTTTTGGAGCGCATTTGATTGAGTTTACCCCAGTTTGCTGTTGCTGGCATGCTTGGAGTATGGGGTTTCTCAGGATGCAATAAAATACTTACTGCCTCAGCGCGCGTTTTGCCTTCTAGAGCTTTCACTCCTGCCCATTCTTGTCCTAATGCAGTGCGTGAGACGAGGTGGCGTGTATCAGATAAATTTAGTCGGTGCATTTTGGTTACCCTAAATACTCTACGTTGGTGGTTTCCTGCTTATCGTTTATTACTACATGTACGGCAGATCATTATGGTTACTATTATTCTTAGATTCTTCCCTGTACTTCATATTAAAACTTAAAAGTCAATAACCTTAAACCGATTAGATTAAGATCTCTGTAATCAGTATAAAACAGTTATTTCGATTTTAATATTGGGGAATATCCTTACTCACATCTATTTTACGCTTTTTAAACTAAACAAAAAATGAATAACAGTCAGTTTAGCAGACCGTCCATCCAGTGGTAATTAGTTTATTTTATCGATAGCGATTAAATACTACTTGTCAGATAGTGCAATATAACCATACCAGACACTTATAATCAAGAATTATTTTGGCATAAGAAAAACTAATACTTTACTTTTTCAAAATATGTACTAGCAACGATAATATCCTATCTAATCGTTGCTTTAGCAACGGTTATGAAAGTAAACATAAATTAGATAGTTTCCCCAATCTGACTAGATTATACTCGTTAAATGATTTCATTCCGACTAAATTTTAGTCTACGTAACTTGTTGAGAGTATTTTTAACTTAAGGAAGTTCAATAAGTTTTATTAATAGCAAATGCAACGACTACCAGCGTGCATAAAAATCATAACCTTGATAAAGATCCTACATGAGAGAAAAAATTGAAAATGAACGCTTTTTGTTGTTGCAACGACAAATGCCGTTTCTTTCTTCTGCAAACTTAATTGCAGGCTTCGGTCTGGTCGCGATGCTATGGGATATTATTCCGCATCAGACCTTGATTATTTGGTATGGGCTAATGCTCTTATTTTGGATGGGACGAGGCTTGCATGCCTTCTTTCAGAAAATTCATCTTTACCAAACGACTTCTATAGAGAGAAAAAGTAATATTTATTATATATTTCCGCTTATCTCTGGTGTTTTTTGGGGGAGTGCAGGCGTACTATTTTATACTCCAGAGTCTACGGCACATTTGGTTTATCTGATTATGTTTCAGTTTGGACTAATAGCAGGAGCGGCTGTCACGCTTGCCTACCTGCGCGGGG
>DRMS01000331.1 GCA_011322515.1 Leucothrix mucor | reverse complement strand
CCTGAGCGTGTCGAAGGGGGCGGGTGAATAGGCAGAAACATTAACTGTCCCGCCTTAAACTGGTAGCCAAAAAACAAAAATAGCATTATCTGGCATCCTTCACCAAATGGAAAAGTAGTTTACACTTTTGTAGCCCGTATGAAGTTTACGTAATACGGAATAGCGCGTTGCTAGGACCTCCCGTATTCCGCTTAGGCTACATACGGGCTACCGAACTGTTAATTGGTATATGAAGGATGCCCATTATTCTTCGATAAAACAACTATTTCTCGGCATCCTACACCAAATGGAAAAGTAGCTTACCCTTTTAAGAATTTAAGGTTAGGGTAGAAAATATCCTACGGAGTTTAATATATTGATTTAAATTTTAATTAAAAAATCCCCCTTCAAGGAGAGCCACTTTAAATTATAATCTAATAGGCATTACCACATACTTTGTTGCGATACTGTCTGACTCAACACCACCCGATGTTATTAACACGCTACTATCAGGGTTGCTAAGATGCAAAATAATGCTATCCGCATCAATATGGTTTATTGCATCCAGCAAATAGCTAACATTAAACCCAATCTCCAATAATTCACCGCTGTAGTCTATATCGATCTCTTCAGTTGCCGATTCCTTTTCAGGGTTAGTGGAATGCAACTTCATTATTCCATTATCAAAGCTGAGACGAATTCCTCTAAATTTTTCATTCGATAAAATTGCAACCCGTGACAACGTATCCTTAAATAAGGTTCGTTCAAGCTCAATTTGATAACTGCTAGCGACAGGTATTGCGGCCTGATAATCAGGATATTTTCCATCAATAAGCTTTGAGGTAAAGCGAATATCCTCTTTTTGTATTCTTATATGATTATCACTTAAATAGAGTGATAACGATATTTCACTACGAGCATCTAGAAGCCTTGACAGCTCTAGTACACCCTTGCGCGGTATAATAATTCGTTTTGATGTTTCGGAATCATTACTATCATCCCGTTGATACTCACTAATCGCTAGACGGTGCCCATCCGTTGTAACTGCTTTGATTAATCCCTTATCAACATCAAGTAGTAAACCATTTAGATAATAGCGGACATCCTGATTTGCCATTGAAAAAGCGGTCGCGTCCAATAAACTTTTTAATACATTTTCACGTATAACAATCTCATCACTAAAATGTATATCATCTAATAATGGATAGTCATCAGCAGATAAGGTAGATAGTTCAAAATTGCTACGGTTAACCCCTAAATAGAGACGGTGTTCGTTTGTTTCTAGAGTAACAAAACTATCAGTAGGCAATGCTTTGCATATTTCTAATATTTTCCATGCTGTTGTAGTTATAACACCTTGTTCATCAGAAATGATTTGAGTTTGACTAGAAAGTTCTATTTCAAGATCTGTACCTACCACTTGAAGTACATCATTTTGCATCGACAGGTAAATATTTTCCAATATTTTTTTTGTGTGTTTTTTCTCTATTGCACCAATGACATTAGAGAGTTGATTTAACAGTATGTCTCGTGAGATTGTTAGTTTCATATTATTTATTTGTTTATATAGTATAAGTTAGTAGTAGTAATAGGGAACATGCTTTTTTGTGTATAGGTCTGATTTACCTATAAATATCAGTAGTTTATATTGAAATTTAGTATGCTTAATAGGGTGGATAAGTAGACTATATCCTGTGTACTAATTGTGGATAAGTCTTATTTTCTAAATTATATTATTGTTATCCCTTTTTTACCCCGTTGAAATTAACAGGTTTTCCACAGGCTTATCCACAGGTCGATATCAACAGGTTAGGACTCTCTGAAGTATACTATAACCTTCCTCTATTTGTGGATCTGTATGGCGTAACTCTTTCACTTTTTTACAAGCATGCATGATGGTTGTATGATCTCTGCCTCCAAAATTTTCTCCTATTTCAGGATAGCTATGGTTAGTCAGCTCTTTAGCTAGTGACATTGCTATCTGACGTGGGCGAGCAATTGAGCGGGTACGACGAGGTGAGTTAAGATCAGAGACACGTATATTATAGTGCTGGGCTACGGTCTTTTTTATACTCTCAATCGTAATCAGCTTGGTTTGGCTGGCTAATTGATCACGTAAGGCATCATGCACAAAATCAAGCGTCACCTCGGTTTGTCGGCGTAAACGCAGAGTTGCCACTACCTTTTGTAATGCGCCCTCTAAATCGCGCACATTGGATTTAAAGCGCTCTGCAATAAAAAATGACACATTATTTGGTAGCACGAGTGAAAAGTTTTCTGCTTTTTTACGCAGGATGGCAACTCTAGTTTCTAGATCGGGTGGATCAATAGAAACCGACAATCCCGAATTTAAACGAGTACGTAAGCGATCATCTATACCATTTACATTACGTGGGTATTTATCACTGGTGAGGATGATTTGTTTCTGCCCTTCCAGTAAAGTATTAAATGTATGGAAAAACTCTTCCATTGAGCGTGTTTTGCCTGCAAAAAATTGTATATCATCAATTAATAATGCATCGGCAGTACGATAGAATGTTTTAAATTCGTTGATCTGATTATTACGCAGTGCGTTAACCAAATCGTTAACAAAATTCTCAGAGGTAAGATAAACAACATGAGCATTGGGATCATTTTCCAGAATGCGGTTACCGATCGCGTGCATCAAATGTGTTTTACCCAACCCGGAGCTACCGTAAATAAATAATGGATTATAGGAGAGCCCTGGGTTATCTCCAACCTGTAGTGCTGAGGCGCGACCTAGTTGGTTTGATTTACCCTCAACAAAGTTATCAAAAATCATTCCTGAATTAAGGTTGTTGGTAAATAAATGCTGTACGTTAATAGATTCTGAGATAGTGGTTGAAAATGATTCAGATGGTTCGTTTATCTGAGGGGGTTGTTGCGAGGTTAGAGTATCTGCTGTTGCTGATTGAGCTTGTTTTTTGCTTACTATGGGGGCAGAAGAGCCAATCTGTATGAAAACTTGGGTTGCACTATTAGTGGTAATGGCGCGAGCGCATTCGCTAATTCTAGACAAATGATGATCACGTACATGTTGCAATACAAATTCATTGGGAGCGAGCAAGAAAAGAGCATCATCATGGTGGGTGCCATGAAGCGTGCGCAACCATGTGTTGATTTCTTGGTCTGGAAGCTCTTGTTCTAGGTGTTTTAAACATTGTTGCCAGAGCATTATGCAATATTCCTTAAGTGATGAAGGGTAAGAATACAGGGTGATTTTTGATGGCTAAGAGGCTGCTTGAGGATAGAAAAGCTACTGTAACGTAACCCACCCCTGAAATACGCCTATTTCCTGATCAAATTCGTTAAATAGCTACGATTATTCGCCTCATTAGATTAGTAAATGCGTATATTCCAATCTGGCTTTCGCTATGCTTCCTATTCTCAGACAGCTTCCTAGGAGAGTACACGAGAACTAGTAAGTATTGGCTTTATTTTTTACAGTTCACTTAAATAATGAGTATTACATCCATTAGTTAAGGAATATTGATATTTTTTTTGCTATCAATTTAAGGCTACCAACTTAAGGCGGAACAGCCTGTTAATTCATAGAGTTAATAAGAAAAAAACATCTCGCAAAGACGAGGGTATGCCAAGAAAAGACAATAAATCCCCTCTGTGTACTTCGCGTCTTTGCGAGAGATATATTTTTTTGCTCCACCTTAAGCTGGTAGCCCAATTTAATACGGGATACGATGCGCTTCCGCGCTCCAGAGACGGGTAAGTATTCATGGAGCAATTGAACGACTACCCGCTAAAGTTAGTAGGTTAGTCTTAAGAATAAAGCCCAGATTGAGTGTTTTCAAATCGTTG
>DRMS01000330.1 GCA_011322515.1 Leucothrix mucor | reverse complement strand
GCAACAATGCATAGCTAGTGACAATGGCGGCACCGATAAAACCTATAATCCAAAAGCGCATTGAGGGACGTTCACCCGCAATGAGCGCTCCAAATAAAGCGGTAAAAAGGGGAAGAAGGGCGATAACCACACCCGCATGGGATGCATCAACGGTTTCCATTGCCCATGAGGTAAGCACAGGAAAGCCGATCACAACACCAAGCGCTGTTATCACAAGTCCTTTGATTTGTTGCTTATTGGGTTTGGGTTGCTTGAAGATAAAGAGAATAATCGCAGCAATTACAGCAGCAACAGAGGCACGCCCTAGACCAATAAAGAGGGGATCAAAATAAGGTGTGATAAAACGTGTAGCTGGCAAAGTTAGGCTAAATATTGCAATGCCAAAAAATCCTAGCCACATGCCTTTTGATTCATTATTCATTACTCTTACTCTCTTATAATTGACTTGCACAAAAGTGTAACTTTATGCACTATAACAATACAGATTCAATAAGAGTTAGTTGATAGGGTACAGTTTATTTTAATTTAAGCTGTACTGATTTAAAATAGGATAACTGTATGCCTAAGCGTTATGAAATCGTGGCTAATTACATTGCTGACCAAATTAATTCTGGTCTGCTTAAAAGCAATGAACGCGTCCTTTCAGTCAGGCAGTGTGCCGATGAACTGGGGGTTAGTATTTCGACTGTCATACGTGGTTATGAATTACTGCAAGACCGTAGGTTAATTGAGTCCCGCCCACAATCTGGTTTTTTTGTCTGTCAGCAATTTGAGCTTCCACAAGCACCAGAAACCAGCAAACCAGAGCAGCGCCCCGTTGAGGTTAGTCTGGGAAAACTGGCAATGAGGATTATTAATAGTCCCAATAACAATCAACTCATTCAATTGGCAGTGGCTTTGCCTAATATAAAGGTGCCTGCCGTTGCCCAGTTAAATAGAATTACCGCACAGATTGCACGCGAACAATCCAGACCTCATCAAATAATGACACAGGATAATATCTCCGACTATGATTCTCCGCCTGGTAATAAACACTTACGCCGTAAGATTGCGCAGCGCTTATTAAGTGGCGGAGTGAAAGTACACCCTGATGAAATTGTAATAACCACAGGCTGTCAGGAAGCACTGGTTTTAAGTTTAAATGCAGTGACTAAGGCGGGTGATACGGTAGCCGTTGAATCCCCTAATTATTATGGCATGTTGCAGGCAATTGAAACATTAGGGTTAAAAGCGCTAGAAATTCCCACCGATGTAAAAACAGGGATTAGTCTCTCAGCCTTGGAGTTAGCAATACGTGAATGGTCTGTTTCCGCCTGTGTGTTAGCTCCTAGCTATAGCAATCCATTAGGCTCTTGTATTCCTGATGAGCGCAAAGAGCAATTGGCACAGATGTTAGAAAAAGCCAATATTGCATTGATTGAAGATGATATTAATGCAGAATTAACTTATGACAATCACCGTCCCCTTGCGATTAAGTCTTATGATAAAACAGGCAATGTCTTGCTTTGCTCATCCCTATCAAAAACCCTTTCACCAGGTTTACGCGTTGGTTGGGTTGTGCCTGGGCGATGGCTGGAAAGAGTACAGCATTTAAAATTGTGTAATAGCGGGGCTAATGCCAGTATTACGACACTAGCCGCAGCGCGCTATTTAGAAGCAGGGACATTTGATCGTCATTTACGCCAGATGCGTCAATATTATAAACGCCAACGTGACTCTTTTTTGCAACTGGCAACACGCTATTTTCCTGAGGATATACGCATTAGCAACCCACAAGGAGGCTATATTTTATGGGTACGCTTGCCGCAAGGAATGGATGGAATGAAACTGTATGAGCGCGCATTAGAAGAAAACATCGCCATATCCCCAGGCACACTGTTTTCGGTCAACCATCAGTATAATAATTTTATTCGGATTAATTATGGGCAGGAAACGATACAGAATTTAGAGAAGGCAGCGATATTATTGGGGCGTTTAATGCGTGAGATGATGGCTTTAGAACTTACACACATTAGGAAATCCTAATAGGATATATAATTTTTCAGGTAAATAATTTGGCTACCCGTTTAAGGTGGGACAGTTAATGTTTCTGCTATTCACCCGCACCTTCGACAAGCTCAAGAAGTGGTGTCCTGAGTCTACCGAAGGGCTAGTTCCCTGAGCTTGTCGAAGGGTGTGGGTTGTTTGCTATGACTTTACTTGTCCCACCTTAAGTTGGTAGCCGTTTTGCAAGTGCCTTTGCAATAAAACCAAAAACTCCCCTATTTAGGGGTATCCCTAATTTCAGGGGTCACTTATCCAAGGGATACACGAACTGCCAAAAATCAGAGATCATGCTCCTGCGTTAAACGAAAACACATATTAAATAAAACAAAGGACAACTCTCATGAAATTATTAAACACCTTAATTGCAGGCACTCTTTTAGCTTTGAGCGTATCACAATCAACAGTTGCAGCACCTAGCAATAACTCTGTATTTTTTAAAGCCCCTGCAATCGGCGGTAACGGTTGTCCATCAGGAACCACTGATTTTGCTATTACACCTGATGGATCTACTTTAAGTATTCTTTTTGATAGCTACAGTGCTGAGCCAGGCAACAAGTCTTGTAATATCGCTGTTCCTGTTCATGTGCCTAATGGGTTTCAGGTATCAACCATGACTGCTGATTTCCGTGGATTCGTTGAAGGGCGCGCAGAATTACGTCGCTCTTATTTCTTCGCAGGTGATCGTACGCCTACAAAGAAGACAAGATTGTATTCTAGAGATGGCGACGATTACACTGTTCATGATGATTTATTGACGATGAGTGAAAGTTGGTCTAGCTGTGGTGAAGATGTGAATATGCGTATCAATAGCCGTATTAGAACACGTGGCAGACATAGTTCTATCAGTGTTGACTCGCTTGACCTTTCAAATGGCGTAATTTTTCACCTTCAATATCGTCGTTGTCGTTAAGTTAGGTTTCTCTGTTTAATTTGTGTGGTAGACGTTGCATGACAACGTCTCTACAGAACAACAGGGAAAGTTACTATCATTAAATATTAGCAGGGAAATTATTATGAAAAAATCAATCATTACAACCAGTCTTATCGCATTAGCGGTATCTGCTTTTTCGGTAGGCGTACAAGCGAAACCTAATTTATCAATAACATCTATTTCAGAAGCGCAGGCAAATGCAATGCGTTCTCACGGTGTTTCAAGAGGGTCTAGTATTTCAACAACAGTTACTATGGGTGGGGGAAATGTTCGATCGAATATAGTGTGTGATGAGCATGGTAATAAATATCGAACAATAGCCCATGCAAAAAGGGCAGGTTTATCTCATTCAGAGTTTGGCGCTACTTACTGTGATAGTTATAAGCCTCATCTACGTCAGAAGTGGCTTGCAAAACAAGCGAAAGTAATTATTAAGCATGCTGTTGCACAGTATAGAGTACATAAAGGGGATACTTTATATAAAATTGCTAAGCGTTATGAGACAACGATTGAGCGTATTATGCGCATTAATCAGCTTAGATCAACAACCATCCATGTTGGGCAGATGCTTAAAATATAGGTTAATAATAAAGGGTAATGAATTGGGGAACTGTATTATTGGGGAACTAGTAGGACAGTAGGACGGGGTTGCACCTCCGTCCTCGCATTTTTATTTATTTTATTCGCAAAGATAATTAGATTAAAACTTAACCTGCCATTTGGCAGGTTTTTTTATTTATAGTTTTTCACATAAATAATTGCACCCTTCGACTCCGCTCAGGGTACAGCTCCCTGAGCGGAGTCGAAGGGTGCGGAAATTTAATAAATGAATGTATATATACTGTACAATAAGGACTTCCACCAACTTTCAGTGGTAGATGCTCATATTATTCAATCTCTATTAACAGCAATCAAACGGTATAAATAATGAAACTCTCCCCAATCATTCTCTCATGCTTTATTTTTGGCTCTGTACTAACACCCTCCATACAAGCAGGAACCTTAGACGGTGCTGAAAAAGCCGATGGAAATAATATAGCTGTAGGTTTAGCAGCAAAAGCACTGTTAACCAACTCAACCGCTGTTGGTGAAAATAGCTTCGCTACCTCTATTTCCAGCAGTGCTTATGGTGCTATCTCAAGTGCAACCGCCATTAATACCACTGCCATTGGAACCGCAGCGTTGGCGCAGGGTGAACAAAGCACCGCATTAGGCGCTTTGGCGCAGGCATTGGAGGATAATAGTACCGCTGTTGGTGTCAATGCAATGGTCGAAGCAGAGGATGGTATTGCAGTCGGTGAAAGTTCTGCGGTCTTAGAAAAAGGCGGAGTTGCCATTGGTGCAGATGCCTTAGTTGATGCCCAAGGAAGTGTCGCCTTAGGTAGTCAATCAGTCGCCCGTCAGGAAAATACAGTCTCAGTAGGTGATTCAGAAACAGGCTTAACCCGTAGAATTACCAATGTAGCACCCGCTATAGCAGCAAATGATGCCGTTAATTATGGTCAATTTAAACGCGCACTTAGTGGCGTGCGTGAAGAAGCCTTCGCGGGTATTGCAGGCGCTGCCGCAATCACCCCCACAACACCTTCCGCATCTGGAAAAACAGCGATAGGGTTAGGTGCGGCGACTTATCGTGGTGAGCAAGCTGTGGCGGTATCCTTTAGTCATCGTTTATTAAATAACAGAAGAAATACACAAATCAATGGGGGTATTGCTTACGACAGCAGTCATCATACGCTAGGTAAAGTCGGGATTGCATGGGAGTTTTAAGTAGGAGGATATAATAAATTTAATCTTTTACTCCTTTATTTTGTTAGATTTATTATAACTTCCTTATAGTCTTTCATTTGGGTAATTTCCAAAACCAATCCTCTTGGGGCTTTTTAAAACGTTCGTGTAATATTAATCACATCACTTAGATCATTCAAACCACGAATTATTTCTTGCAAGCGACTTGTATCTTCGATCTGTAATAAAAAGTACATTTCTTTTACCTCACTATCACCTGTGATGGATAGGTCTTCAATATTCACTTCCATTTTATTGAGTAGATTAGTGATGCTGAATAGCACGCCGAAGTGATTATTAACGAAAACTTTAATCGGTGTGAGAAACAACTGTCCAGTATGCTCTTGCCATGCAAGGCTAAACGCATGGTCGTTTGATCGTGGTAAGTTTGGGCAAGCTACCCGATGCACTGCCAGCCCTACGTCATGGTCGAGCATAGCAACCAGTGTATCGCCAGGGATGGGATGACAACAATGTTGTAGTTTCACTGCCAAGCCTTCTGTGCTTTTAATCATCAGCGGTGTGTTGGCATCATCATCAGCCATAAGATCAATTTGTTGATTGAGTAAGCGATAGCTGACTAATTTAGGGTTCTGATTGCCTCTAGCAATCTCATAAAATAAATGTGCTTTATCTTCTATGGATAATATGGCTAATGTTTTTTTCCATTGCGCTTCTGAAATATCATTCATATCGCAACGCAGTGAGTGTAATGCTTCTTTTAGTAAACGCTGCCCCATGATCTGAAAGTCTTCTTCATTGGTGCTTTTAATCCAATAGCGAATGGCAGAGCGTGCTTTTCCCGTCACCACATAATGAAGCCAAGCAGGCTGTGGTGTTGCGCTATCTTTGGTAATGATTCTAACCGTAGCGCCACTGTATAAACGCGAATTAAGTGCCACTCGTTGATCATCGACATAAGCGCCAAGACAATGATGCCCGACTTGAGAATGGATGGCATAGGCAAAGTCAATGGGAGTGGCGTTACGAGGGAGAATTTTAGTATCGCCTTTAGGGGTAGATACATAAATTTCATTGAGAAATAAATCCGCTTTTATATCCGCAAGGAATTCAGCATCCGTACTTTGCGTTTTTTGAATATCTTCCACTTGCATTAGCCAGCGATCTAAGTGCTTTTGAATATCCTGAACGTCTTTTTCCATTTCAGGGAAACGCCAATGTGCG
>DRMS01000329.1 GCA_011322515.1 Leucothrix mucor | reverse complement strand
TTTAAAATTGATCTATCATGCGGTTGCAGAAAAAGCATGGATGTATCTCAAAAAGGCAGGTACCTATATTCTGGTCGCCTCTGTGTTGATCTGGTTTGCCAGCAACTACCCCAAACACCTTGATATAGAAGCTGAGTACGCCACTAAAATTGAACAAGTCGCATCAGACCAAGATAAGGTTAATAAATTAAATAACGAACTAGCTTTATATAATCTAGAAAACAGTTATCTAGGTAAAATAGGTCATGCCTCAGAACCCTTTTTTGCGCCATTAGGATTTGATTGGCGTATGGCAGTTGCTTTGGAAACAGGGCTTGCAGCAAAAGAAGTAGTGGTAGCAACTATGGGGGTTTTATATGGATTAGGGGGCGAACAGGATGAAGGAAGCAACTCTCTCATTGAGCAACTTAAAGCTAATATCAGCCTGCCTGCAGCCATTGCGTTCATTATTTTTGTCATGATCTACTTCCCTTGCCTTGCAGCATCAATGGTATTTAAACGTGAAGCGGGTGGCTGGAAGCACTGGGGCTATTTATTTATATTTACAACAGGAACCGCATGGATACTAGCGTTTATTGCATTTAATATGGCTAGTCTTATATGCTAGTTGACAATTTTGTAGGGAGGTCGAGTCAGCTTGTCGAACATCGTGAGATAATGTCACCTAATCCAGCCTGCAAATTACCCGTTTTCACCTGATATAGAGCTTTTACTATGGCTAAAGAATTATTTCTAGAATTTCTCTACAACTTTTGGGCATTGCTCAACTCCATTGCTGTTTTTATCTTGATTGGAGTCATTATTGCAGGTGTCTTTAAACTATTGCTCCCCGATGCTTTTGTTAAAAAACATTTAGGGCAACATAATTTTATTTCCACGATCAAAGCAGCCATCCTTGGTATTCCGTTACCTCTCTGCTCTTGTAGCGTTATCCCCTTTATTAGCGCATTAAGGAAAAGCGGTGCGTCTAAAAGTGCCACACAAACCTTTTTAATTGCGACACCGATTACAGGTGCTGATTCTATTATGGCAACCTACGGTGTTTTTGGTTGGGTCTTTACCCTTTATCGCTTTATTTCATCCGTAGTGATTGCTTTGATTGCAGGCTTTTTAACACTTTTACTGGTGCCAGATGACGATGAGAAGCCTGTCGATAAAAAAACCAAGTACACACCGATTGATCCCAGTAATAAACCTAACTTAGCCTATCCCGTAGGCAAACCGCTTAATATCAAAGTGGTAAAGGCCGAGGACAAGCTTGGTATAGTGCGACAAATTTTATCCTACGCCTTTGATGATATTTACAAAGATATAGCCAAATCACTGATGATTGGCATCGTCATAGGAGCATTAATCGTCACCTTTATGCCAGCGAATCTTTCTGATTATATATCATCAAATGCCTTTATAAATTACGCCTTAGTCTTGTTAATCTCAATGCCCTTATACGTCTGTGCGACTGCTTCCATTCCACTAGGGCTTTCATTGCTTGCTGCAGGTTTCTCCCCAGGAGCCGCCTTTATCTTTTTAACCGCAGGACCTGCCACAAACACGATTACCATGAGCGTGGTGTTAAAAACATTGGGCAAAACCTCACTGATCATCTATCTCTCATCAGTACTCATTGGCAGCCTCTTATTTGGCTATTTTTTTGATGGTTTTTTTGCTGAGAGCCTCTCTTCAATCAATATTTTAGAGGTGCATAAAGATGATTCTGGATTTATTGCACAAATCTCATCCGTGATTCTGCTTTATCTCTCACTTAAATATATTTTTAATAAAAATACGCAGATTATTGGCGGTGGTGGATGCAGCGGGGGAGGCTGTAGTAGTGGCGGTTGTTCTAGTTAAATTTATAGTGATAGACAGGATTGAAAGCAGAAATCCTGTTTATTTCGTGTAATCACTGAGCTAATCTGATTACTAATTTTATAGCCTTTTGTTGTGCTAATTATTTTCTATTAGGATAGAATCCCCGCTTTTAAATTTGTACGCAGACTTTCAGGTATTCATTATCATGTCATTTGACGTTAAAATCAGTCCTAGTGGACATCAATTCACTGTAAAAGAAAATGAACTTATTCTTGATGCCGCCTTACGTCAGGGCATCTCCTTTCCTTATGGCTGTCGCAGTGGTGCTTGTGGTAATTGTTTAGGGAAGGTTGTCTCAGGAGAGGTTAGTTATCCTGAAGGCTTACCTGTTAGTTTATCTGAGGATGACCATCAAAAAGGTCAGGCTTTATTTTGCTCTGCTGTGGCTAATTCATCACTTGAAATTGAAGTTGCCGAAATTCCTGATGATGAGATTGCGGTGCAAACGTTACCTACACGCGTCACCTCTTTGCAAAAATTATGCCATGATGTGATGGAAATGAAGCTCACCTTGCCAGAAGGAAAACGCTTAGCCTTTCATGCAGGACAATATATCGAATTTCTACTACGTGATAATAAAAAGCGCTCTTTTTCATTAGCCAACTCACCCACTAATGACACCACGCTAGAACTACATATCCGTCTAGTTGAAGGTGGAAAGTTTACTACTCATGTATTTGAAGAGATGAAAGAAAAGGCACTAGTACGCATTCATGGTCCTCTAGGCACATTCTTTGTACGCGATACGGATCGCCCACTTATTTTTATTGCAGGTGGGACAGGCTTTGCGCCGCTTAAAGGTATGTTAGAACAATTAATCACCGAAGAAACAAAACGTGAAGTACACTTCTACTGGGGCGTTCGAGGCAAGCAAGATTTATACAGTGACCGTGTTGAAGCGTGGGCAAAGGACAGTGACTATATTCATTACATTCCTGTACTCTCTGCTGCCGATGACGGGGATCAATGGCAAGGACGAACGGGTTTTGTGCATCAGGCTGTTGCAGAAGATTTTAGTGATTTATCCGCGTATGATGTGTATATGGCAGGTCCACCGCCAATGATTAATGCCGCTAAAGCGTTGTTTTCAAAGCAAGGATTGCCTGATGCACAGTTGTTCTCTGATTCATTTGATTTTAGTCACGATAATAAATAGTTTGCCTAAATGGGCTACCTTGCTCTATTACTCAATACCGCAGTATTACTAATAATTAATACAATTAACTTAGTTAATCACCTATAGTTTTGCTCCTCTCGAAAGGGGTTTTAATAGGAATAGGGATGACACAAAAACAAAGTTTTGAAAAGCTTCAACAGTATATTGAAGGCAAAATAATAGGACAGAAAAAATTAGTTAATCGCTTATTAATAGCGCTATTAGCTGATGGGCATATGTTGGTGGAAGGTGCGCCTGGTTTGGCAAAAACACGTGCTATTCAAGTCTTAAGCGAAGCCGTTGAGGGGGATTTTCACCGTATCCAATTTACCCCTGATTTATTACCTGCGGATATTACGGGTACAGAAATATTCCAACCACAAGAGGGTAGTTTTCAGTTTCAAAAAGGCCCGTTATTTCATAATTTAATTCTTGCTGATGAAATTAACCGTGCGCCTGCAAAAGTACAATCAGCCCTGTTAGAGGCAATGGCTGAGCATCAAATTACGGTGGCAGGAACGACGCATAAATTGCCTGAGCCGTTTATGGTGATGGCAACGCAAAACCCGATTGAGCAAGAAGGAACCTATCATTTGCCCGAAGCGCAATTAGACCGCTTTTTAATGCACGTCATTGTTGGTTATCCTGATCTAGAGGCAGAGCAAAAAATCTTGCGTTTAAACCGCGAAGAAGCATTGCAGCATATTCAACATGAGGAGGAAGAACAGCAAACGGTCATTACAGTGGCTGAAATCCTTGCGGCTCGCCAAGACGTAATGCAGCTCTATATGGCGGATAATGTGGAGCAATATATCTTACAATTAGTCATGGCATCACGTAATCCTGATGCGTATGGCGAAGAGTTGCAGGGTGTGATTGCCTATGGTGGCAGTCCGCGTGCAACTATGGCGCTTGATCGTTGCGCCCGCGCTCATGCATGGTTGATGGGGAAAGATTATGTCGGCCCTGATGATGTACAAGAAATAGCCCATTGTGTATTGCGTCATCGCATATTACTCACCTTTGAGGCGGAGGCGCAGGGCTATACCTCTGATAAAGTCATTGAGAAGTTACTTTCATTGGTGGCTGTTCCGTAGTGATGCAGGGTAATGTCGCAATCAATCAAACGATTCATGCGCTAATTAAAGGCGATGGATTAATTCAAAGTTCAATAAATTCCTTATTGCGCCAGCAAAGTAGCGCCAGTATGCTACAGCGCGGCAAACAGAAAATTCGTGCACCTCAAGCGGGGCAACATTTATCCGTTTATAAAGGACGCGGTATGGACTTTGCCGAATCACGCGCTTATATGCCAGGGGATGATATTCGCGCAATGGATTGGAAAGTCACTGCGCGCACAGGGATTCCGCATACCAAAGTATTCCAAGAAGAACGTGAACGTCCGATTTTAATCTGGACAGATTTACGTCCAGCGATGTTTTTTGGCACACGGGGTCGTTTTAAATCGGTCATGGCAGCAGAAATTGCCAGTTTGCTTATTTGGAAAAGTTGGCTAGATGGCGATAGGGCAGGGGGCATGATTGTCGGTGCTGATCAGCATATTGAAGTGCGTCCTGCACGTAGCAAAGCAAAAGTATTGCAATTATTACAGCATTTGGCGGATTATTCTCAAGCCTTATTTCATCAGGCAGGTCAACCTAGCTCACAGTCCAGCGAATCATTAGCACAGTCTTGGAAGCGCTTACGCCGAGTGGTCTCGCCTGGTTCACAGGTTTATATTATTAGCGATTTTCGTGGTCTGGATAATGATGCAGAAAAACAACTGTTATCCGTTAGCCGTCATGCTGCCATTACGCTTATTCGTATTAGTGATCCCTTTGAAAAGCAGTTACCCGATACACAGCAAATGAAAAAACAGCGCTTTTCATTAAGCAATGGACGGCGTTTTTTGCGCCTTAATTTTGCCAATAAAAAAGTGCGATCACAGCATGAAGAACTAAATCAGCAGCTCAGTAAACAACTCGTTCAATTAGCCAATAGAACCAAAGCAAAGCTGGTTAATATCAGCACCCTTGATGATGATAATCAGCGCATAATGAAGCTAATAAGAGGTGCAGTATGAGCATGATAGCCGCTGCTAATCCTGCATCAAATGCTCCCGTCGATGCGCTAGCTAATCTTAAAGATATTCATCTACCCACTGCTGTTTCATGGTGGCCATTAGCACCTGGTTGGTGGGTTTTATTGGCATTATTTTTCTTGATGATAGCGTTAGCGGTGATTTTATATATCCGCAGTCAGCGTAAAACATCACAGGAAATTATTGTTGAGCAAGCACTGCACCTGTTTCATCAGTTGCAACAGCAATCATTATCCCCTAAAGATTTAATCATGGCGCTATCAGAATTATTACGCCGTACTGCCATTTCTTTATATGGACGAGACGAGATTGCCAATCTTGCGGGTGATGAGTGGTTGCACTTTTTAAATAAGCGAGGCTCAACTAAAGCCTTTACGAATGGAGTAGGGCGCGCACTGGCTGAACAGCCTTATCGTCCCGATGTTGACTATAATCGTGAGGCGCTATTAGGGCTTACTGATGATTGGTTAAAGAAGCAGTTGCTTAGTACATCGGGGAAGGTGTCGGCGAAATGATGCTATTGAAATCTAGAAAAATATCTCTCGCAAAGACGCTAAGCTCGCAGAGAAACATTCTTATTTCCATGCTCCAGCATGGGAATGCATTGCACGCTAGGGCATGGGAACGAGACAGTTCGGGAGGCAACTATGCTTGTATTTGAATGGTCATGGCTATTCCTTCTAATCCCTTTACCAATACTATTACGCCTATTCATAAAGCCCGTAAAACAAGTCCGCGAACAAGCATTGCAAGTTCCCTTTTTGCGCGATTTTAATGACGCACCCGCAACCAGTCGAGCCAATAATTTTTCATGGTTGATTATGCTATTAAGCATTATCGCATGGCTGGCATTAGTCACCGCTGTAGCGCGTCCTGTTATGGTGGGTGAGTCTATTAGCCTACCCGTAAAAGGGCGTAATATTATGCTCGCAATAGACCTTTCAGGCAGTATGCGAGAGCGAGACTATCGTGTGGGGAATCAATGGGTTGATCGTTTAACCGCAACTAAATTTGTGGCGGGAGAGTTTATTCAGCGTCGCAAAGGAGATCGTATTGGGCTAATCTTGTTTGGCGATCAAGCTTATTTACAAGCACCTCTTACCTTTGATAGAGAAACTATAAAAAAACTATTAGATGAATCTGCACTAGGCTTAGCGGGTCAAAAAACCGCTATTGGTGATGCGATTGGTTTGGGGATCAAGCGTTTGCGAGATCAGGATGATAATGAGCATGTTTTAATCTTGTTAACCGATGGCGAAAACACCGCTGGCAATGTTGGTGTTTATGAAGCAGCAGAAGTTGCTGCACAGCAGAATATAAAGATTTACACCGTTGGTATTGGTGCAGATAGTTCACAATCAGGTTTTTTTCAGCGTAGCTCTTTAGATGAAGACACCTTAAAGAAAATTGCCTCCATGACCAAGGGAAAGTACTTTCGTGCGCGTGATACAGTAGAGTTTCAGCGTATTTATGAAGAGTTAGATCGTTTAGAACCCATTGTGCGTGAGCAAGAGCAATGGCGACCACGGATTGATTTATTCTATTTGCCGCTTGCTATGTCGTTATTGTTATTTGGTTTAGCCATCGTATTACGCAATCGTTCGTTGTAAGCGTCTGAAAAACTAAAATTTCACGCCTTTAGGAATGAAAGCTTCAGCTTTTTCGTTTAAGGTTTACTAACTTAGGAAGTTCCAAGCAATGACTCTATCAATCTTACTTGTCTTTTTTCCCCTGCTTGAATCATATCAATCGTTGCGTAGAGTGACTATGCGCCTCTTGATATACTCCAATCAGGATCAAAAATCCTGCGCAATATCGCTAAATTCATTACTCGAAACTTCCTCAATAAAATGATACTAGAAAACTTCCATTTCCTATACCCACTGTGGTTTTTATTGCTCCCTGTGCTGGCGTTGCTCGTTTGGTGGTTGCATCAAATAAAAAGCAGTACCGCGCAGTGGAATGACTTTATTGATAAGAAATTACGCCCTTATGTTCTAAGTTCATCCTCAGGTGAAAAAAATAAAACATTTATTATTAGTACCGCCATTGCGGGGCTAATCGCTACCATTGCACTAGCAGGACCAAGCTGGGAGAAACGTGCTGTCCCTGCGTATCAAACTCAGCAAGGTTTAGTGGTCGCAATGGATTTATCCACCTCAATGATTATTGATGATATTACCCCGTCACGCCTTGCACGCTCTCGTTTTAAATTGATAGACTTGCTGAAAATGCGTAAGGAAGGACAAACGGGCTTGGTGGTTTTTGCGGGCGCTGCTTTTCCCGTTTCTCCTCTCACCGATGACACTAAAAATATTACCGAGCAAGTGATTCATCTAAATCCTGGGATTATGCCCGTGCAGGGTAGTCGCGTTTATCTAGCGATTGATGAGGCGAGTAAACTATTACAGCAAGGTGGTTTTAAAAAAGGCAATATTCTTTTAATGACGGATGGTTTAGCAGAATTAACGAAGGCTATAGCAAGTGCAGAAAAGGCGCAACAGCAGGGCTATAAAGTCTCAATTTTGGGTATTGGGACTAAAAAAGGCGGT
This sequence comes from Leucothrix mucor, assembly GCA_011322515.1. Classification (GTDB taxonomy): domain Bacteria; phylum Pseudomonadota; class Gammaproteobacteria; order Thiotrichales; family Thiotrichaceae; genus JAGLBW01. The sequence continues at coordinate 2,443 of DRMS01000329.1, read as the reverse complement.
GCTATTCCGCTAGCAGGTGGACGTGTGTATACCGACTCTAATGGTTTGCCTGTTATTGCTTCATTGAATGAAGCGCAATTAAAACAAGTCGTGCAAGCAGGTGGGGGTAGTTATAAATCATCTGAGCTAGCGGATAATGATATTCAATTTTTTAGCGAGAAATTTTCTTTAAAAGAGCGCGATAAACTCAATAGTGGCATTGTGGAGAAAAAGGATAGAGAGGTTGAATACTGGAATAATGCAGGTATTTATTTAAGCTTATTGCTGATTCCATTGGGATTGTTAGTATTTCGCCGTGGTGTTTTATTTTCGCTTGTATTGGCTTTTTTCATCTTACCGCAACCACAAACAGCTCATGCTTATGAGTGGGATACGTTATGGAAAAATGATAATCAGCGTGGACTAATCGCATTAGATAATAAACAGCCTGAAAAGGCTGAAAAATTATTTAAACGTCCCGATTGGCAGGCAGCAGCGGCTTATCGTAATAAAGATTATAAAAAAGCAGATCAACTTTATTCACAATTTGAGAGTGCTGATGCGGATTATAATCGCGGTAATGTATTGGCGAAGCAGGGTAAATACAATAAAGCAATCGCGGCTTATGATAAGGCGCTAGCTAAAAATAAAGATTTGCAAGATGCTAAGGATAATAAGGCATTAGTAGAAAAACTGAAAAAACAGCAACAGCAACAGCAGGATCAGCAGAAAAAAGAAGAGAATAAAAATAATAAGCAAGATGATAAACAGAATCAGTCAAAACAAAAAAATAAAGATAAAAACCAACGAAAAAACAAAAATGGCAAAGAATCTGATCAGAATAATGAGCAGTCAGAGCAAAAGGATAAAGGCGCTAACGATAAAGAAAAGCAGGATGATAAAGAACAAGATCAGAAAGATAAACAGGCGAAGTCAGATAAAGAAAAGAAGGATGATGCAGAGGGTGTCAAAGATCCTAAGAAACATGGTCGTCAGGATAAAGACTCAGAACAACCTAAAAAGAAGAAAAAATCAGAGAAGAAAAGCAAAGAGGAAGCGCAGAAGTTACGTGAAAAAAATCAGCACACTGATCAATGGTTACGTAAAATTCCTGATGATTCAGCGGGGTTGTGGCGTAGGAAATTTATGTATCAATATCGTCGTAGAAGTGATGCCAGAGGAAGAGGGGAGCAGCAACCATGGTGATCATTAATCTCTTTAATGTAGCAAAGCAACACCTTATTTCTATGCTTCAGCGTGGGAATAAGGTTATAGATGCTCCAGCGTCACGCATGACAGACTCAACATTAGAGTATCTAAGTATGCGTTCCTATGCTGGAGTATGGGAACAAGGGCTATTAGCTATCTTTTTTCTTTTCATTTTGTTCTTTCCGCTTATATCAGCCGCCGAATTAAATCTAAGTATTGATCGTGCAGAAATCAGCATAGATGAAGCCTTTGAGTTATCAATAATTAGCAATAGTGCAATCTCAGGCGATATTGATATTAGCCAATTACAACAAGATTTTGAAATTCTAGATCGACAGAAGCAAAGCAGTGTGCGTATTATTAACGGCAATATAACCCAATCCAGCATATGGACATATACTTTGGTTGCCAAACATGCAGGAAAAATAATCATCCCTGCAATTACCGTGGGTAGTGAAGCAACTAAAGAACGAGAAATTACTGTTAAAGAAGGTGCAACACAGGGCAATGGGAATCAAGATATTATTGTTGAAGCAGAGATAGAGCAAAAATCAGCCTATGTACAAGGTCAGTTTATCTATATCCAGCGCTTATTATTTGCTAAACCCTTTAGAAATAACTCAACCTTGACGAGACCACGTTTAAAAAAGGGTCGTGCTGATATAGAACCTTTGGGTAATACTCCTGAGCGTATAGTGAAGCGTAATGGACGAGATTACCACATGCTGACGCGACGGTTTGTTATTATCCCGCAAGAAAGTGGCAAGCTGGAATTTGCTCCGACCTTATTTAGTGGAACGATACGTCGTTCAAACCAACGTCTACCAAATAATCAATTTGGATTTAGCTCCAGAGCCAGACGAGTGCGTGTGCGCTCAAACAAAGTGAGCATTGAGATAAAACCACGTCCAGCAGAATTTACAGGCAAGGATTGGATCGTAGCCAAAGATTTTTCATTGCATCTAAACTGGTCAGCTCCACTTGATAAAATTGAAGCAGGCAAGCCTGTATCCGTTGTTTTAGCTGCTATTGCTGATGGACAGCGTGCTGAACAACTACCAGAAATAAATCTACAAGCTCCAGCAGGAATCAAGCTGTATCCAGAAAAAACCACGTTTACCAATGAGCGTAATCTGGATGGTATTATAGGAACGATGAATAAGCGCATTGTGCTGGTCTCAACAGGTGGAGGAGAGTTTGAAATACCTGAGATTAGTATCCCATGGTGGAACAGCAAAACCAATAAACAGGAAAT
>DRMS01000328.1 GCA_011322515.1 Leucothrix mucor | reverse complement strand
AACAATGGATACGCAAGAAAGGGATAACCTGTGAGACAGGAGAAGCATTAAAAGATTGTTATCAGCAAGCCCTTCCTGAATTACATCATGCCCAGTCCATTTTCTTAAAAGAAAGTCTGATTGATTTTGTAAAAACACAGGGAAGTGCTTGCAAGCAGGGTGAGAAACAATTTGGAAGCAGTGAAATCATTGAATCTTTTTTTGGCAAGCAAAAATACCTTGAGCGAAACTATGCCAAGGAGGGATTTACCAGCCTGATATTAGGAATAGGTGCATTGGTTGGAAAAATTACCGTTGATACGGTCAAAGAGGCTCTATCATCTACCCCTGTAAACACAGTCACAAAATGGTGCAAAGATGAACTTGGAGAAACACTACAGAGCAAAAAACAAAGGCATTTAGTGAGATTGATAAAGGAATAAAATAGGATCATCTTTTTGTTGTGATGATTTGGGGTTTTAATCATCCTACCTTTACCCTATTTAATTTGCATAAATTTAAATGATGGTGTTAGCTTTTGTTGGGGTTCCTATCGTCACCCGCAACCTACGTTGCTCCAACTTACTGTGTTTATTATTTGATCTTAGAAGTTAATATACAAGGATGCCTGAAAAACTATAGATTTATTATGATCTCGCTAGGTAGTGATAGTTTATTTTGCTAAAAACTGATTTATTGTAATGATTTCTAAAGGGTGTTTTTGTGCAGAGGCTCTATCGTTATAAGTATTATACCCCCAGTCAACCAGTTGCAATTTTATATTTTTTAATCGTGTGTTCTTGCTTATTTTAATAAGTGTAGGCAGACGATCTTCAATAAATATAATGTCTTGATTAGGGTGTCGCGTAGATAATTCGAGTAGGGTATCTTGCTTACTCTGTTTGGACTCCATGCTGTAAATATGCTGATCTTTAATATTGATTTGATAGTTATTAAGAATCTGCTCTACAAAGCGTTTTTGTTTGGTGGTGATAATATACCAAGTGCTATCGCGCAGTGTTTCTAAGTGTTGCAAAATGCCTGTGAATAATGGATTCATATTTAACCATTCGTGTGGTGATTGATTAATCCAATGGTCGCGTGTTATACCAAATAGTTGCTTTAATTGCTTGGCATTTAATTGTTCTTCATTAATAAGAGTATTTATTTGATGTGGGTAGTTTTGGCTTAATTTGTCAACGGTCATCCCTTGTTGTAACAGGCGAACAATTATAATTGCTTCATAACCTGTTTCCAGAAAAGGGCGTATTTGGCGAAAATCATTGATGATGCTCTCTGGAGGATTGGCTTTGGGCATATCCTGCCAAATTTTTTGTGCGGTTTTCCATCCTGTCATTCCAGTTTCAATAGCGCTATCGCAGATAACGCCATCAAAATCTAACGCATAGATTGGTTTGTGGCTCTTCTTTGATTGCATTATGGAAATAAATACCCATTCATCATTTGCATCACCTCATCGCGCCAAAGAAAGGCTATAAACCCAGCCGATGCTAGCCAAGGACCAAAAGGAATCATATTGGCATTTTTATCACGCTTTATCGCCATCCATAATATGCCAAAGATTGCGCCAAATAATGATGCAACAAAAATAGTAAAAGGTAATATCTGCCAACCACCCCATGCACCTAGTGCTGCTAATATTTTAAAATCACCAAATCCCATGCCTTCTTTGCCTGTGGCTAATTTGAAAAGTTGGAAGATAGTCCATAGGGATAGATAGCCAATCATTGCGCCTAGCACACTGCTTTGTAGATCAACAAATAAGTGCTGATAATTGACTGCGATGCCAATCCACATCAGTGGCAAGGTTAGATTATCAGGCAGTAATAACGTTTTAGCATCAATAATAGAGAGCGTAATCAGCGTCCATGCAAGCACTAATGCCGCTAGTGTTTGCCATGAAAATCCAAATTTCCATGCAACAAAAATAGAAAGTAGCGCAGTGAAAATTTCTATTAATGGATATTGGAGTGATATACCTGTTTTGCAGGATGAGCATTTACCTCCTAAAAATAGATAGCTCAATACGGGGATATTTTCAAGCGCAGTAATCATATGACCGCAACTTGGACAGACAGAGCGAGGGGTCATTAAATTAAATTTTTCTTCTTTT
>DRMS01000327.1 GCA_011322515.1 Leucothrix mucor | reverse complement strand
GGCTTGTTTCGCATTTATTAACACTAAACGACACCCTGAAGTACCAAAATCTACGCCTGCATAGAGAGGCTTAATCATTATCAATATTTTGACTACCAACTTTAAAGTGAAACATCCTTGCGTAGATTGGGTTGGGTTGGGTTGGGTTGGGTTGGGTTGGATTGGGTTGGGTTAGCTTGCCGAGCTAGCGAGACAACATAACCCAACAAATACGCTCAAACAAAACTCTGTTGGGTTACGTTTTTTTGCAAGTAAAAAATCAACCCACCTACAACGGCTTCGCGGAAAAAATTTATTTTTATCAACCTGCATCATCCTCAGCATGATTAAACACCCGTGTATTAATCTCTACACAATCACTAATCGTGGTATGAATCGTACATTTATGTGATGCACGTTGCACCGACTTTAAACGCTTCTCAGGCAATTCGGGCCAATAAATATCCATATTAATCACTTTAAACTTCGTCGGATCATTAGAAAACTCCCATGTCATTTTAGTGACGATATTTTCAATCTCCACATCCATACGCAAGGCATAATGATCCAACACTGCAAAGGTACAGCGTCCCAACGAAGCCACAAACATCGCTAAGGCACTTAAACGCATCATTTTATTTTCTAAAACAATTTTTAAATCATCCAAATCAAATCGTGATAAACGTATTTCTGTTTGTCCAACTACCTGTACTATCATCACTCTAACCCTCTAAATTTTTAACTGCCTATAAAATATCATCCACATGACCTTTTACTCGTAAATTCAACTATTTCTTGCGCAGCATACCATGCTTGTCGATAAAAAAGGTACTGCGCACAATTCCCACATACTCTGTTAACAAAGAAATAGATGACTAAATTTAACTTACCCTTATAGTCCGAAAGGTTAGAGGTTAAGCAGTTCCAAGTAATGAATTTACCTATATTGCGCTGATTTTTTGTTCCTGATTGGAACATCTCAAGAGGCGCATAGCTTCTCTACGCAACGATTGAGATGCTTCAAGCAGGATCAAAAGAGCAAGTAAGATGGGTAAAATCATTGCTTGGAACCTCCTTACATAAACAGAAAACCAATAATTTGACTACCAGTTTATAACTCTACTTTACTCACAAGAACCCCTCTTTATTTTAGTCGCAATAAGCGCATTTCACAGGCTCTTCTATATAACTCTATATCTTTCGCATGAAATAGCACTATTTTTTCTCGTAAGGAATCGCTAATACTATATTCATTCTTTAGCATAGCCCTTCTATTTTCAGAGTATTCTTTTGAATTCTCATCTAGATATTTTGATGAAAAATATTTCAAATCAGACTGATAGTGCTCCGTTATACCAATAAAATCAAAATACCTTATTGGAAACCCCCATAAAAACTGCTCATAGAGATTTTGTAATTCAGGAGCAAGGCAAAATTTTTCTAACGACCACTTTTCTTCTACAACACGTTGATGCAATGGAGCATGAGACTTGAGTGAGGAACGCTCTATCCAGTAATAATAATGTGAAATAAGCCTATCAACGGGGTTACGCATCCAAGTAATAAAGGCTCGATCATTATCCTGCTCCACATTCTGAAATTGAAGATATTTAACAGGAAGAAAATGACCGTGAATACAACGACTTAAGCTTATAGTATTTTGATCATTATTAGCGATAGCACATTGTATTGCCTGCCTATTTCTATCCTGAACAGGTGTATTAACAGGATAATCAGCATAATCTTTAGTTAGTTTTTTACCATAAAAATCATACAGAGTTTTAGCAAAGCTTTCTCCTGCTGTTTTAGGAAGATGCAGTGAAACCAGAGTTTTCAAAATAAAGACACCTTCACCAAAATAAAATATAGTTTACACTTTTTCCTTAGGACTAAGAATTTAATAAGATGCGAAACTAACCGACGAATGTTTATTCCTAATCATTCGTGCATAGCAGGACTACGTAACGATTGAGATCGGATGATCAGGGATAAAAAAGCTCGTGATAGTTTCG
>DRMS01000326.1 GCA_011322515.1 Leucothrix mucor | reverse complement strand
GTTTAATTGGTAAAGTCGCGCACCAGTTTATGCCACATAGTAAAATTCACACCTTACAAAAAGCGGGTATTACGACTGATTCACGCATATTAGATGTGGGTTGTGGGGCGGGGCATTTATTGCACTCACTACGGGAGGCAGGGTTTAGTAACTTATTAGGTGTTGATCCATTTAATGCAGATGATATTCATTATGACAATGGTTTGAGTATTGAGAAAAAATCTATTCATGATGTAGAGCAGGGTGATTGGGATTTGATTATGTTTCATCACTCCTTTGAGCATGTTTTTGATCAGCAAGAGGTGTTGGCTAAAGCCACTAGTCTGTTAAAGCCTAATGGAGTTTGTTTGGTACGTGTACCGACAGCCTCTTCATGGGCTTGGGAGCATTATGGTGTTAATTGGGTGCAACTTGATGCACCGCGCCATTTGTTTTTACACTCCGTTGATAGTATGAAGCTCTTGGCTGAGAAAGTTGGTTTGCAGATGAAGGATGTGGTTTATGATTCTTTTGCTTTTCAGTTCTGGGGAAGTGAACAATATATAAAGAATGTCGCTTTAAATGATAAGAGCTCCTATGCGGTTAATCCTGAGCAGTCAGCTTTTTCTAAACAAGATATTGCAGGGTTTGAAAAACGCAGTATTGAGTTAAATAAAGAAAACCAAGGCGATCAGGCCGCTTTTTATCTTCGCAAGCCCGCGTGATTTTAAAAAGATACCCGCAAAAGGCACGAGCATAATCATGATTGGTTTCGCATAGTGACACCAACCTTACTCAAAAAATCATAAATCAGTTAATGTCAAAAAAAATCAAAATACTAGCAATTTCATCTCCAGGTGGGCATTGGATACAGCTCAATAAGATCTGTAATCAACTAGAAGGTCAGTTTGATGTGGTTTATGCAACGCCTGGCGCACACTATAAGTCCTCAGCAAAAGAGGGAGGACGAAAAATTTACACTATTACGGATGCCAGCGCAGATAGTAAATTAAATCTTATTCCTGTTACTTTGCAGATTTTGTCGATTTTGATTCGTGAACGCCCTAATACCATTATCTCCACAGGCGCAGCGCCTGGTGTCATGGCTATTTTGTTGTGTAAATTTCTACCGATTAAAACTATTTGGGTTGATAGTATTGCTAATGTCAAAGTGTTATCACGTTCAGGAAAAATGGTAAAGAATCATGCTGACCTTGTGGTAACGCAGTGGCAAGAGTTAAGTGATAATAAAAATATTTTCTATCGAGGATCGGTATTGTGATTTTTGTTGCTGTGGGGACACAATTTCCGTTTGATCGCTTAATTGAGAATATGGATGAGTGGGCGGCAAATAATGATGAGGAGGTTATTGCACAAATTGCGGGTGGCGAATACACGCCACAACATATAAAGTGGCAACGTTTTTTAGATGCAGAGCAATATAATCAGGCTATAAACGATGCGTCTGTGTTTGTTTCACATGCGGGTATGGGCAATATTATTAGTGCGCGCAATCATAATACGCCAATTATAGTGATGAACCGACAATTTGAACTAGGTGAGCATCGCAATAATCATCAAGCGGATGGCGTAAAATGGATGGCAAAATTATCAGGTGTTTATGCAGCCCCCACGCAGGCAGAGTTATATACCTTATTATGTGACACGGATGCACTTCAAGTAACCTCAAATAATGAGACTGAAAATTTGGATAAGTTAGTCAGCTTCTTGGGTACTTATATTAAGAAAGGAAGTACCGATTAAATGGGGCTATTACAAAAAGCACTGAAAAACCCGCTATTAATCAGTAGCTTTTTCTCGATTATTGCGCGCTTTACAGGCGTGGCGCTAAACTTTACTGCCTCGATTGTTATTACACAAATGTTGAACATGTCAGAAGCAGGCGTGATTTTTATGCTGATGTTGTTTGTTACGGGCGTATCATTGATCAGTCGCATTGGTGTTGATCAGTTGATCGTTAAGTCGGTTGCTAGTCTTCCTGATGATTGTTCTGATCAGCGCACGGGTATTCTGCTTAATAGTTATAAATTGCTCACAATCACTTCCTTACTTTTTATTCTAATCTGGATTGTAGTCAGTCCATGGTTGCGCGATGTCTTTTTTCATAATGAAATAGCACTGAATGACTTAAGGATAGCGGGTATTAGTTTATTGTTTTTCAATCTGCTCACGACCAATAGTTTTTACCTAAAAGGGCTAAAACATAGTGCATCTTCTGTTTTAGTACAAAATGCGCTTCCTGCTATTAGCTACCTGTTTTTAATCGCTATTTTTTGGAGTTCTTTTCGGGATAATCAGCTTGCGGTCAACCTGTATAGTCTTTCTATTGTGCTTGCGGGAATTTTATCTGTCTTTGCTGTGTTGCCGCATTTATCATCGCAAAAACAAGCCGCTATTGATGCGCCTAGTCCGTTTAAAATATTTAAAGACTCATTACCGTTAGCTCCTATTTCTTACTCGGCTTTTCTTATGCTTTGGGTGGATACGTTAATGGTTGGCTGGTTTTTACAAAATAAGGAAGTAGCTCTCTATAATGTAGCAGCAAAAATATCCTTTATTAGTCTATTTTTCCTTGGGGCGCTTGATGCAACGATCTATCCACGTCTATTATCAACTTTTCATCATAGTAGGGATAAATTAAGTGTTTTCTTCTGGCAATCAACAGCACTGGTCATCGCGGTGTTGCTAGCAGTGACTTTGTTCATGCTAATCTTATCATATTGGTTATTATTTGTCTTTGGTGATCAATATGTTAGTGCTAAAATGACGCTGATTATCTTATTGTTTGCTCAGTTTTTTCGTGCTACCAGCCTTACCTTCTCTTTTATGTTTATAATCCGTGAGAAAGTACGTTATTTGAATATTGCTTTAGTAGCCGCTCTGATGGTGGATTTGATTTGTAATAGTCTCTTGGTTCCTTGGTATGGTCTTGAGGGAGCGGCGGTGTCAACGCTGATTACAAATATCTTTTTGAGTATAACCATTGTTATTTTATTCCTATCTCATAAGCTACTAGGAAGTTCTAAGCAGTGAATCCACCTATCTTACTTGCCTTTTTGCCTCTGCTTGGATCCTATCAATCGTTGCATGAAGTGACTATGCGCTTCTTGATATGCCCCAATCAGGAACAAAAAATATGCGCAATAGGGGTAGATTCATTACTTGAAACTTCCTTAGAGAAAACAGAGGTTGCATGATTTTTAAAATATTGGGAATTTTATTTGTTATTTCGATTTTTATCCCCGTTGAATTCCATTATCTAGTTGGTTCTTTGCGCATTGAAGCCTATCGCGTGGTGTTAGGTATCGCCTTATTATATTCACTATTAAATATCAAAGAGCTATTGGAAAAAGCTGATTTAATCGATATATTACTGTTTATCTTTATTATTTTGGCTGCGGCCAGTCTTATTTATAATCATGGAATACAGAAGGGAATAGAATCATCAGGTATTTTGGTGATAGAAGTTTTAGGTGCATTCTATCTAGCGCGTGGTGTAATCACCTCGCCTAAAAGTTACTATAGACTGAATATGCTTTTTGCCACGATATTAGCATTCTTAGTGATAGTTTCTCTTTATGAGGCATTTGCACAGCATCGCATTTTGCACGAGTGGGCAAAAAACATCACAGGAAATGACTCGCTTAACTGGAAGCTATACACACATTACTATATTCGTTTTGGTATTATGCGTACCACTAATTTATTTGCCCATCCCATTTTATATGGCACCATAGGCGCAATGTTTTTCCCTTTTATTATCCTGTTATTATTTTATCGCTATAAAGCAACTAATTTGCTTAGAACCTTGGCTTTATTGATTGGGATGATTAGCACCCTCTCCTCAGCCCCATTACTGTCCGTTGCTTTTCAAGGTATGACTGCTGTACTAGCGCAATACTGGATGGGTGCAAAAAGATTGTGGATGGCGGTTGCTTTTTTTGGTATGTCTGCTTTTTTGATCATTGAAGCAATATCTAACCGTGGTTTTTTCGCCATTCTTATTTCTTATCTCACCTTTAACCCTGTTACTGGCTATTATCGGATGTTGCAGTGGAAATATTCGATGGACGATATTGCTGAGCATCCCGTTTTTGGTATTGGGTTGCATGACTGGACGCGTCCTGAATGGATGAATTCCAGTATTGATAGCTTTTGGCTCTTAATGACCATGCAACATGGTATATTTGCAGGATTTATTTTACTTTTTTGCTCTCTCTATGCTGTTTTTCATGTGCTGAATGATCTGCATAAACATCATCCTGCGACACGCTGGATGGTGAAGTCTTGGATCTTAGCCTTTATGTCGCTTATCCTTATTGGTTTTACTGTTGATTATTTCGGCAAAATACAACCGTTGTTCTTTTTTGTACTGGGATCGATAGGGTGGGCAAAGTATTATCCAGAGTTCAATAGGTCAGTCGAAAAATTAATGAAAAAGGCAACATTAAAAGAACGCCGAAAACAACAAGGACAATTTTAGAATTATGCGACTACGTTTTGTAAATCAAAAAATGTTTATGTTTCTGGTTGGAGTGCGAAATAATATTTTGCACGCCAGAACTTGGTATTTTCGTACTATCTATGGAATGAATTTAGCTAAAGATGTGCGTATTTCATTTAAGGCAAGATTAGATAAAACAAATCCTAAAGGATTAACCATTGGAGAAAAAACAATGGTTACATTTGACGCAATTATTCTTTCGCATGACTTTGCCAGCCGTAAGCACGATTCAAAAACAGTGATTGGGTCGTATTGCTTTATCGGTTGTGGCTCTATTATTCTGCCAAATATAACCATTGGCGATCATGTGATTGTTGCTGCTGGAAGCGTGGTGACAAAAGACGTTCCTTCAAATTGTATTGTTGCAGGTAACCCCGCTAAGGTGTTGAGAACGGGTATTCAAACGATTGACTATGGGATGATTGCAGAGTGAGCCAATACGTTAATAAGCAGGCATCTAAACAGCTCGATATTATTATTGTTTCCTATAATACCGCTGAATATACAAAACGTGCAATTCAGTCAATCTATGATGAAACCACTCAGACAAGCTTTAATATTATTGTTGTCGATAATAATTCCCCTGATAATTCTGTCAATCTCATTCGTAAAAATTTTCCTGATATTACATTGATTGAGTCAAAAGAAAATTTAGGTTTCGCAGCGGGTGTCAATTTAGGCGCAAAGGCTACAAACTCAGAATACATCCTTCTACTAAACCCCGACACCCTTATTCTAGATGGTGCTATTGATAAAATAATGCACTTCTCAAAACAAAAAAATGACGCAGGAATTTGGGGTGGAGTGACGCTAAATAATGATCGTTCATTAAATTCAAATAACGCCAGAGCAAAATTATCGTTCAGAACACTGCTGTTTAGCGCATTAGGGTTAAGCAAGGCTTTTCGCTCTAGTTGTTTTTTTAATCATGATAATTATGGTTGCTGGGATCGTAACAGTATCCGTGAAGTGGATGTGATCACAGGCTGTTTTTTTCTTACCACACGATCTCTTTGGGAAAAATTACAAGGGCTTGATGATACCTTCTTCATGTATGCAGAAGAAGCTGATTACTGTATTCGCGCGATTGCGATAGGTCATCAGCCAATCGTCACACCTGATGCACGTATTATCCATCATGGCGGCGTCAGTGAGGCAAATTTTTCAGGGAAAATGATTAAGCTCCTCAAAGGAAAATCAGAGTTAATTAATAAACACACAAAACGGTGGAAACAACCCTTATTTAAAAAATTATTATTAATGCATGTAATTAATAAGGTTTTGTTTTACAATGTGCTTGTGTTGCTAAAAAGAGACAGAAAAAGTTTACTGATGGAATGGCAAATTATTTTTCAGCAACGCCATGTTTGGTTAAAAGGATATCGTTAATATGGCTACTGTTATAGTGCCTGCACATAATGAAGCTGGGGTCATTGAAAATTGCCTAAACAGCATTATTAAACAAAAAGGTGTTGATCACCTGATTGTTGCCTGCAATGGTTGTACTGATAATACGGCTGAAATCGTTAAGCAAAAATTCCCTTCAGCAATCTGTCTTGATATTCAAAAACCCTCCAAAGTTAATGCACTCAATGAGGCTGAAACTGTAGCCAAAGAAATAGGCATTAATTACCCCGTTTTTTATATTGATGCAGATACGCAACTCAGCGAGAATTGTATTAGCCAAATTATTCAGGAATTAGATAGCAGTAACGTACTTTTAGCCGCACCGACACCTATGATTGATACCTCAAAGTCATCTTGGTTAGTGAAAAAATACTATCAAATATGGGTTAACCTTCCTTATATTAAAGAAGGTGTTATTGCGACCTGTAGCTATATTATTACGAAGCAGGGCAGGCAACGTTTTGAAAAATTTCCAGAAATAATAAATGATGATGGCTATGTGCGCTGCCATTTTAAGAATAATGAAATATCCAATATCGCGGGTACTGAAATCTATATTCAGGCACCGAGAGATATCTTTTCTCTAATTAAAATTAAAACACGAGCACGACTGGGGAATATGGAATTATCCCGCACTAAGCAATGCCCTGTTAAAGAAGCTAAAAATTACGGTAATGTGATGCTATCAAGACTGCTTAGTCGTGACTTTATCCCTGCTACTTTCTATATCGTCATTGCATTAGTCATACGTGTGCGTTCTGCATTGCAATTAAAGCAGTTGCAAAATTATAAGTGGGAAAAAGATCTGTCATCAAGGTAACTGAAAATCTGCTATCCAAGGAATATGACCGTCTGTTTATTATTGCCTTAGATAGCAAACGAGTATTAGATATTATTATGCGCATCATTAATCACAACTGTATGAGATAAGTAAATGGAAGATAAGAGATTTAGCTCAGAACTAGTTTATCGTAGTGCAGATAATTTAACGATTTTATTTGCTCTTTTACTAGGTGCTTTTTATACAAAATTTTATAATGTAGATAGTTATATAATCGCGGGTTTATGTGCTGTTATTTTGTTCGGTCTTATTAGTCGCTTTACAGAAATATACACTTCGTGGAGTGGGCGTCCTTTACGTGATGAGGCGGTAAGAGTCACTATTACATGGATATTTACCTTTCTGTCATTGATATTTATTGCTTTTATGACCAAGACTAGTGAGCAGTTTTCTCGGTTTGTATTAGTTTCTTGGTCGATATCGACACCCATATTTATTATTTTGGTACGTTTTGGCTTGCGCAAAATATTTGCTCACTTTAGGCGTGTAGGGATTAATAATCGTACTGTTGCTATTGTTGGTATAACTGAAAACGGTTTACGTTTTGCACATGACCTAGAAAATAGACCTGAATATGGTTACCATGTTGTAGGTTTTTATGATGAGCGAATTAAAAGTAATCGCTCTAATATTGATAAACTTGAGGCATATCAGTATTTGGGTGATTTTGAGGATCTTATTGAATCTGCGCGAAGAGGGGAATGGGATCAAATATATTTTGCGCTTCCTGTTGAAGCAAAAAATAGAATGTTGAAATTACTTGAGGCACTTTCAGATAGTGCTACTCCAATTCGTCTTTTACCTGATTATTTTACGACTAATTTGCTACAAAGCAAGTTTATGGAAATAGCAGACACACCTGTTCTCTGTATTTATGACTCTCCTTTCTCTGCGGATCATGCAATTCTTAAGCGAGTAGAAGATATTTTAATTGGAAGTGTTATTCTGATTTTAATTTCACCAATTATGTTAGCAATTGCCCTAATAATTAAGTTTACTTCAAAAGGGTCAGTTCTCTTTAAGCAAACGCGTTATGGTCTTAATGGTGAAAAGATAAAAGTCTGGAAATTTCGCAGTATGACAGTGTGCGAAGATGGCGATAAAGTAACTCAAGCTTGCAAAAATGATTCACGTTTTACACCTGTCGGGCAGTTTTTGCGTAAAACATCATTGGATGAATTACCTCAGTTTATCAATGTAATCCAAGGTCGCATGTCTATTGTTGGTCCACGTCCACACGCTGTTGCGCATAATGAAGAATACCGCTCACGCATCCCAGGTTATATGTTAAGACACCTTGTCAAACCAGGAATCACAGGCTGGGCGCAGATTAATGGCTGGCGCGGTGAAACAAATACCATTTATAAAATGGAAAAGCGTGTGGAGTTTGATCTGGAATATATGCGTGAATGGACCTTATGGCTGGATCTTAAAATTATCTTTCTGACAATTTTCCGAGGTTTTTTAGATAAAAATGCCTACTAGCAACAATACTCAATACCTTAGGCAATTAAAAAACAGGCTACCAGTTTAAGGTGGGACAGCTAATGTTTCTGCTATTCACCCGCATCCTTCGACAAGCTCCCTGAGCTTGTCGAAGGATGCGGGTTGTTTGCTATGACGTTACTTGTCCCGCCTTAAGTTGGTAGCCCCTCTTGATATTGATATACTCCAATCAGGAATTGCTATACCCCTTGGGTGCAAAAAATCAGCGCAATATAGGTAAATTCATTACTTGAAACGTCCCTACATAATTTTCAAGAAAATAATAAAAAATAGATTTAGCATGAATAACAGGAAGAAAAATAACCACGTAGCCTTGCTATCAAGTTATTACCTTTTATCTTTTTGTTTGCTTTTATACAGCTATTGATCGCTTTGTTTAACAGTTGTTCAGCCTTTCTTTGCAATAATCACCGTAATTTAAATGTAGCCCCCCCAAAAAATTGTAATTCCTTTGCTTAAAAAGGAAGAACTAACAATTTAAGCTATCGCAATTGCGCTAGAAGGAGTTCAGGGTTTATTTGGCAACTCTTTTATTGCTAGATTTATCTTGTTTAACTAGAATTTTCACTCCTGAATAGTGTTTATATTACCAGCTTAAACTCCACCCCTAAGCTACAAAATAATAATAATAACTGGTCCCTAATCATGCGCAAAACTTTTATTGCTTTAAGCCTACTTATATCGACTAATATTCTTGCAAGTCCCGTCTGGGAAGATGTTTCAATAGAGAAACAAGCCTCGGTTAAACAATTAAGATCCTCAATATCAGGCACATTAGCACCCTATTTTTCTCGGTTATTGAGTTTAGATGAAGCAACATTGCGTCAACAACTCTACTCTACTAGTGAGACAACAAGCTATAAATCTTCCTCTGAGCAACAACAAGCAGCAAGAAGTTCTACTAAAAATAATAAAGTTATTAATTTACCGCTTCCTGATGGCTCAATGCTAGCTGTTATTGCAATTGAGTACTCCATTATGGAAAAAGCATTAGCAGATAAGTTCCCACAGTTTAAAACATGGAAAGTAAAGGCTGCTAATGGTAAAAATATTCAGGGTCGCATTGATTTTAGTGAGGCTGGTTTTCATGCCATGCTGACATTAGAAAATGGCGATACTATTTTTATTGATCCTGATAAAAAATCTTCAAATAAACAGCTTAAATCATCCAATTCTGGGAATACAAAGAGGCTATATAACAGCTTTAGTAAGCAAAAAAATAAGCCATTATTTCAGCATTCATCTGATTATAATGAAATTGTGATTGACTCACCCCTAACAAAAAATAGCGCAGCTAAGTCATCAAAAATACAGGCTAAAATATCTAAAAAACTAATTACTTACCGCTTGGCACTTGCGGCTACCGCAGAGTATGTGGCATTAAATGGTGACACTAAAACATCTGCATTAAGTGCTATGCTGACAACCATTAATCGTGTTAATGAAATTTATGAGCGTGATCTTGCGATAAAATTTATACTAGTGGCTAATAATGACAAGTTAATCTATCTAAATGCCACTTCTGATCCTTTCTCCAGTGGTAATCCTTACGATATGCTGGATGAAAATATTGTTAATACAGAGGCAGTCATTGGCAATGCTAATTATGATCTTGGGCATCTTTTTGGTGGAGCAGGTACTGGAGGTCTGGCATTACTTAGCGGTGTGTGCCGTTCTAATCAAGAATCGCACAAAGCGGGGGGGATTACTGGCTCACCAAGTCCTTATGGGGATAGTTTTAATATCGATTATGTATCGCATGAAATTGGGCATCAGTTAGGTGCAACGCATACCTTTAATAGTATTGAGAAAAACTGTAGCGGTGAAAATCGTGAAGCAGATACCGCTGTAGAGCCTGGTAGCGGTAGTACCATCATGTCTTATGCGGGAATTTGTGGTGTAGATAATTTACAAAACAATTCCGATGCCGTTTTTAATGCAGTAAGTATCGCTCAAATCAATCAGTATACGCGCTACAGTGGCAAAGCAAATTGTGGTATTAAAACAGCTACTAATAATAACAATCCAAGCCTTACCGTTGGTACACGGTTTTATATTCCCACTAATACACCTTTTAAATTAAGCGGTTATGCAACGGATATTGATGGTGATAATTTAAGTTACACATGGGATCAAATTGACAGTAATGGAACAGCAGTTGGGCTCGATATTGATACAGGTGATAATCCTCTATTTCGTAGTTATTTACCTTTACCTTCTGAGCAGCGTTTTTTTCCACAGTTAGCGATATTATTTGGTAACAACCCGACAATAAACGGCGAGACGAGGATAAACGGCGAGACATTGCCATTGACCAGTCGTGATTTGAAATTTGCTATGACTGTTAGAGATAATAAGGGGGGGATAGCACGTGCCGATACCAAAATAACCACCAGCGGCAATCCATTTAAAGTTATCTCGCAAATAAGCTCGTATTTATATCACACCAATGAAAAAATTGAAGTCAAATGGAATGAAGCAGGTACAAGCTGGGCGCCTGTAAACTGTACTCATGTTGATATAAAGCTACTGACAAAAGACGGTGCAACGCAGGATTTACTATTGAAAACGCTCAATGATGGATCACAGTTTTTAACCATTCCCTACGACACAAAGGCAGTCACTAAAGCGCGCATCATGGTTGCCTGTAGCGATAATATATTTTTTGCACTTTCTCAAGGTGAAATAGCGATTGATAAATCTATACAGGTAGAAAATAGCCCCATAGCTTCTGTGAACTCACCCATCATCACAGAAGGAGACTCAGGCACTAAAACATTGCGCTATCTTATTAGTCTTAATAAAGCTGCAACAAAACAAGCATCGATTAAATATACTATTCATGACAGCAATACGAATAGCAAAATCCAAAGTGGTCTGATCAATATTTCAATAGGACAAACAAGCGCAACCATCTCACAATTAGTCATTGGTAATACCATTGCCGATGGCGATAAAACTTACCGCTTAACCCTAAGTTCACCACAGAATATTCAGTTAGCCTCTGCTGGAGAGTTAATTACAAAAGGCACCGTCATAGACAATGAGACGGTTATCACATCCGTTAATGTCACTATGGATAATATCTCGATTATTGAAGGGAATTCAGGAATAACGAAAGCAGTTTTTACCATTAACTTAAACCAAGCAGCAAAGACCAATACAATTATAAAATACGCAACTGTTAGCGATACAGCACACGCAGATAGTGACTTTACGAGTAAAAGTGGAACGCTATCTATTCTGGCAGGGCAAACATTTGCAACCGTTAGTGTTGATATAAGTACCGATACGTTAATAGAGGATAATGAAACCTTTAGGCTCTTATTATCGGATCCTAGCAGTCATGTCGTGCTTGTGAGTAAAACAGCAACGGCTACTATTATTAATGATGATGTAAACATTGAATCTCCTGGGGAAAAAGTTACAGAAACTAGTAATAAGGCAGGTGGCTCTTTTGATAGATTGCTTACTTTCTTTTTGATTTATCTAGGATTATTGAAACTTTGGTTTAGAGCACGACAGTATACTAAAGATGATGCAGTTAGTTGAGGTGTTAAGTAGCTAGGTAAAATAATCTAACAATTTTTACAGGGTATTTTTTAATCTTCAAAGTGCTATAAAAGAAGCATAATCAGCTATGTGACTGGAGCAGCCTTATGATGGTTACTTAATGACGTGGAAATTATTATGATAATTAGCTATTGTTTTAATAGCATAAATTATCATTTAGGATTAAGAACTCAATAACACCTGAAACTATCAATAGCCTTTTTATCCTTGGTCATCCTATTTTAATTGTTGTATCCCAAGGGCATTTTCTATGGGGTGCGTAGCCTTGCTAGTGAACAAGTACGGAATAACTTCTCGAACTTCTAACGCAGAATTTTTATTTCAGATTGGATGAACTCATGAGACGTATAGTCACTCTACACAATGAATGAGATCATCCAAGTTGAGATAAGAATTCCGCTTAGTTTCAGTATGTTATTAAATCCTCATTCCTTAGTATTTGATTTTTCAAGGAAGAAACAATAACGCTGTCATGCTTTATTTGTAGGCGGCAAAGGTCTTAAAAAGGAATCACATTTTCATGCCATCTCAATCACCGCATTGGACGCTTTTTGATAGCGACCCTCTTTCTAGTTCTGATTTTCATCGTTTTACGCAACCTTTTAATAGTAATAAGGCTCAAGATTTTTTCGTAATTTCAGCAGAACATCTGCCTGTAGGTAATGAAAATAGATTGGTTGCTTCTAGAAGTGTTCGTGGTGCTGAGTTGGCTATTGAAGCTGCTCGCCTTGCCTTTTCTGAGATAGTAGAAAATGAGCTTGATTTTTCTAAGGTGTTTTTAACCTTATTTAGCAAGCAATGGAAAGCTGCTACTTTGCTTGATGCGGTTAAATATATAGATACTAAGAGTTCTCTTTTTGCTATAGATCAGCTAAGCGATACTGCCAAAATTACGGATGAACAGCAGAAAATTTTGGCTTTATATGACCCATCCATTGCATTATTTTATCAATCTGAGAAGCAGTTTATATTCCTTTCTCTTAGTGATACAGAAATTGCTTTAGTCAATCGACGCTATCATTGTGAGATTAAAGAAGCTACACAAGTCTCATTGTCTAAGTTACTGGTTGATTTTGAAAATGCTGCTGAACCTCCCTTTCAGCTTATTGATATTGAAGAGTATCAGCTTGAAATGGTGGCTTTATTATCTCATCGCTATACAGCATCCAAAACAATGGCACGCTTACATTCTACTATTATTAAGTGCTACCGCCAGCTTGAGTCTAAGAATAGTTGTGCAGAATCAACTGACAATAGCTATTTATT
>DRMS01000325.1 GCA_011322515.1 Leucothrix mucor | reverse complement strand
TATTTGCTTTAATACTACGCCCACCTGCCTTTGACTATCGTTCTAAATTGCCTAATAAAAAATGGCGCAATGCATGGGATTGGGTACTGGTTATCTCAGGTTTTGTCCCTTCGCTTATTTTTGGTGTTGCGGTTGGTAATTTATTGCTCGGTTTACCGTTCCAATTTGATGACTATATGCGTTCATCATGGGAAGGTGGCTTTTTAGATTTATTACACCCTTTCGCTTTACTGACAGGTCTATTATCCATAGCAATGTTCTTAATGCATGGCGCAACTTACCTTATGGTACGCTCTGATGTAGATGTCTATTCACGCGCTAGGAAAGTAGCCAGCCTCGCCGCTATTGTAGTGATTGTACTCTTTGCTATTGGTGGTATTTGGATAGCCTTTGGCATTGACGGTATGAGAGTAACAGGTGGATTAGATCCAAATGGCGTTGCTAACCCAACCTTAAAAACTGTTGAAGTTGCCGTTGGCGCATGGCTGGATAATTACAGCAAATACCCATTAATGGTAATAGCACCTGTCATGGGTCTTTTAGGAGCTTTTGGTGCAGCACTTTTAGCTAAAGCAGGCAAACCTGTATTAGCCTTTTGGAACTCTTGTATCAGTGTTGCAGGAATCATCTTAACCGCTGGTTTCTCAATGTTTCCCTTTATTATGCCGTCATCGCTAAATCCTAATCACAGTTTCACTGCATGGGATTCAACAGGTTCAGAACTAACCATTACTGTCTCATTATTTGCAGCCGTGGTCTTTGTGCCTATTATTTTAGCGTATACAAGCTGGTGTTATAATAAAATGTGGGGACCTCAAACGGTTCAATCTATTAAAAAGAATGATCACTCACTTTACTAAGGAGATCTATTTATGTGGTATTTCGCATGGTTGTTAGGCGTACTACTCGCCAGTTCATTTGGAATCATTAATGTATTATGGTTAGAAGTCAATGGCTTAGATGAAGATGAACAAGGCTAAAGTTTAACTCTTTTACATGATTTATCAATGAATTAAAGGCGTAGTGCAACAGAGTTGTTCTACGCCTTTTTTATGTCAAAGTATCTCTCTAATACCTTCGCCAAATTTAAACTGTAGGGTGGATGCGCTATCGCTTATCTACCCTGCAAATCACGATTAGAGAAGGTATTAATCTTAATTTACGTATTGTTAAATTAATTCCAGAATGAGTAAGTAAAAAATACAATGAGTATTCCCAAGTTTCTCGCATCACAAAAAAATCTAACCTCGCGTTGGCTACAAGTATCCATTGCCTTAGGTCTACTCTCAGGTTTTTTGCTAATCGCCCAAGCATGGTTTTTAGCAAACGTTATCAATGAGGTTATCTTTGAAAAACAAGCACTCTCTGCGGTACAACATTGGCTATGGGCTTTACTGGCTCTTTTTATGCTACGTTCTATCTTGGCATGGGCTTCTGAGCAAGCGGCTTTCCACGCCTCTGCAAAAATAAAACGGCATTTACGCGACCGCTTACACCGTCATATTCAAAGCTTAGGGCCTGTTACGACAGGCAGTGAAGCCAGTGGTGGGCATGTCAATACTTTGGTTGATGGTATTGAGGCGTTAGAAAATTACTATGCACGTTACCTACCCGCTATGTCCTTAGTGGTGCTGGTACCGTTGTCTATCCTTGTTTTTATTTTCCCTATTGATTGGCTTTCAGGGTTGGTAATGTTAGTGACCGCTCCTTTAATCCCTGTGTTTATGATTTTAATTGGCAAAGGCACAGAAAAATTAAATAAAAAACAATGGCGTAAACTCGCACGTATGAGTGCCCATTTTTTGGATATGATCCAAGGTTTAACCACGCTTAAAATATTTAATACCTCCAAACATGAAGCGGAGGTGATTGCGCGTATTTCAAATGAATAT
>DRMS01000324.1 GCA_011322515.1 Leucothrix mucor | reverse complement strand
CATCCTGCCCATTGGTAGCAAAGCCAAGCAAGCACTGCAAGCATGGCTCAAACAGCGCAACGCCAATCCAGATGAACATGCTCTTTTTATTAGTAATCGAGGCAAGCGCCTCACTCCTCGCGCTATTCAACTGCGAGTCAACCACTGGCAACATAAACAAGGTCTGGAACAACCTGTTCACCCACATAAACTACGCCACTCTTTTGCCAGTCATTTACTAGAATCATCAGGCGACTTACGCGCAGTACAGGAGTTGCTTGGACATGCTGATATAAGCACCACTCAAATATACACCCACCTAGATTTTCAGCATTTAGCGGAGGTTTATGACAAAACGCATCCGCGTGCGCGCAAAAATAAGACCCAAAAGTCAAAGAAACCAATAAAATAAGTTAAACTCTTGATATTTTTTTGATATAACAGGTTATCGCCTGACAAATGGTATTTTTGAATCTTTAAGGAATAAATAGATGAAAATCACAGCAAACAAAGTAAGCGCTCTCGTTTTTACCGTTATTGCCATTGCCGCATTTGCATGGATGACCATGCGCCCCAGTATTGATGCACAAGCCACAGGCTTTGGTTTATCCTCCCAAATTGCTAGTACTAGCACCGCTACAACTACAACTGCACCTCCAAAAGATACTGAAACACCATCCGAAACTGAGACTACGGATAAAGACTCAACTAGCAACACAATACCAGAAGAAAAGGACACCAAGAAGCCTGAAAAAGAAAGCGATAAAAAGATCGAAGAAGAAGCGGAGGAAAAAAGTGCTGATGATCAAACCCCAGATGATGCTAAACAAAATACAGATTCACCAGCAGACACTACCAACCCTAGCGCTGACGATGCATCTACTAAACAAGACAATGAAGAGCAGTCAACAGAACCAACAACGCCAGAAGCACCCACTGCTCCTACCGCCCCAACAAGCCCAGTAGCACCCTCTACCAGCGACAATACAGACGACCAAACGGATAATAAAAAAAAAAATAACACAGAGGAAGAACTTACAGAAAAAACATCTCAAACAGATGGGGTAGAAACAACGGATTTGACCACCAAAACAGAAGAAAGTGATCAAAAAATTGAGTCTGCTATTGCCACGACAGCCGCAGTTGCAACGACCTCAGCCGTCATCGCACAAAGCAAAACGGATGAGGCGAGTTCGGCTGAAATCTATACTCAAGCTGATCATGCCCGTGGAACCGTTGTAATCCTCTCTGGTTGTGACTATAAACCCAACCCAGAAGGTGGCATTATAACAACACTGCATAAAATCCTTCCACAAAAAGGCTGGAATACACTTTCATTTCAACTGCCCAACCTAAGCAACACCAGCACCTTTAAAGACCTTGAAGCCGTTATGCCAGAGGCAACTAAAAATATTGAATCCAGTATTGCAATGGCGAAAGAAAAAAGTGACACACCAATCATCCTATTCGCACATGGCTGTGGCTCACAAATGGCATTAGCATGGATGGAAGCCAAAGGTAACGACTCCATTGATGCTTATATCGGCTTAGGCACAGGCATTATGAATAACGACCCTAAAGATACTGACCACCTACGCATCCCTCTTGAAGCAATGAAATTTCCGCAATTAGATATTTTGGGTTCTGCAGATCATGCAACGGTATTAAAAACCGCCGCCGAGCGCTTAGGTCATATTAACCGCGCCTCTAATCCCGCATCACGCCAGAAAATTATTCTTGATGCTGATCATAATATGACAGGCAAGGAAGATATACTGGCTAAAGTTATTGCTAAATGGCTAGATAAAAAGGCATTTAAAAAATAGACATCCTTTGCTATCGATAATTTAGATATTAAATTTCATAGGAGTCCAAACTTTAGAGACTGTGCAAGTATTCTGGGGAAAAAGAAAAATGAGTAAAAAACTCCCTCTATTTGTTTAAAAATTAAGATGATAGTGAGCTATTGGCTTTATTTTTAAGCGAAATATGGGGGAGGTTAACCTGTTTTATTTGTTCCACGAATACTTATACCATCTCTATTGGCTTGTGCGAACTGCACAAAACAAGTTTTTGACTCCTTATATTTGGAAATTATTTATCTGAAAAACTATAGATGAAAAAGTAGCTACAGGTAGAGATAAAGAGTGATGACTCATCTACAAGCAAAACCACTAGCACATATACGTTTTAATCAGTCAGAACAGCCCATAGAGCATTGGTTGGAAGATCATCTTCGCAAAGTTGCTAAGCTATCAGCAAAACATGCTAGCACTTTCAAAAGTGAAGACTGGGCTGAATTGGCAGGACGCTGGCATGATTTAGGCAAATACAGCTTAGATTTTCAGAGCTATATTAAGACAGTAACAGGCTACGATCCCGAAGCACATATTGAGACAACACCAAGCAGAGTAGATCACTCAACAGCAGGTGCAAGCTACGCAATTGAACAATTAGGTCTTTCAGGTCGTGTTATTGCCTATCTTATAGCAGGACATCATGCGGGTCTTCCTAACTGGCATAAAATTGACGACATTAAAGGAGGGGCTTTACATGAT
>DRMS01000323.1 GCA_011322515.1 Leucothrix mucor | reverse complement strand
TTTGCCAAACCTGATGATGAATTAGCCAAAGCACAGCGACAAGGCTCATTACATCGCAACTTCCAAGGCTACACCACCCATGCAGAATGTGATTTAGTCGCCATGGGCGTGAGTGCGATTAGTAAAGTTGACAATGCCTATAGCCAGAATGATAAAGGTATTGAGGGTTATTATAAACAAATTGAAAAAGGGCACCTGCCAATCATTCGCGGGGTTGGCTCTACGGATGAAGACTTGATTCGCCATCAAATTATTCAGCAGTTAAGCTGTCATTTTAAACTTAATATACCTGCCATAGAAAAACAGTTTGGAATTAACTTTGCACAGCATTTTGCGGTGGAATTAGAAGCACTAGAGCAAATGGCGGATGATGATTTATTGACACTAGATAAAGATAATATAATCGTCAGCGCAACAGGGCGCTTATTGATTCGTAATATCTGCATGGTATTTGATGCTTATCAACGTAATCAAACGAGTAAACAGCAGTTTTCTAAGGCGATCTAAGTACAAAGCTTGTTTTTTGCGGTTCGCACAAGCTAAAGCTATAGTTTTTCATATAAATAATTGCACCCTTCGACTCCGCTCAGGGTACAGCTCCCTGAGCGGAGTCGAAGGGTGCGGGTGAATAGGCAGAAACATTAACTGTCCCGCCTTAAACTGGTAGCTTCTTTTTTAAATTAATAGCCAGATTTATTTTTCTTGCTAGCTATTCATAACGAAACATCGCACCATCGCTTATCACTAGCGTTGCACCAATCATAATAAATAGCAACCCTACCGCAAGCGATAAAGAAAAAATCTGTTTTTGCGTAAAGCGTTGTTTATTTCTAAACGGTGCTTCCACATAACGCCAACTGACATACGCTATTAAGACAGACAGTACGCTTAATACTGCCATCACTGGCGCGCTCGGCATGTCCATATAATAAGCGCGCGCAAACACAAAGAGCGGTTGATGCCATAAATAAGCGCTATAAGACACCAGACCAATCATTACAAAGAGCTTAAATGATAATAGCTTATTCACTAGTGTATGGTTATTAGCAAAGAGAATAATCAATGCTGTCCCTACAGTTGGTGCTAGCGCATAGACACTTGGGAAAGGCATTGTTTTATCAAGAAAAAATATTGTAATAAGAATTAAAACCAAACCAATTAAGCTACCGATATGACAAATAACCCCTTCTGGTTGTGGTTTATAAAATAGATAAAATGCCGTTAGCGCACCGATCATTAACTCCCATGCGCGAAAGGGAATTAAGTAAAAATTACCCTCCGCAAAATAGCGCCAGCCCCACTCTGTTAGCCCTAAACTCAATAGGGCAATTAGGCTAACAATAATAACCATCGCTACTTTCTTTTTCCCTGCAAACAACGCTAAAAAGAGCGGAAAAATAATATAAAACTGCTCTTCAACCGCCAAACTCCATGTGTGCAATAAAGGAATTAGCTCTGTATCCGCAGTGAAATAATCCGTCTCAAGCCAAAAAAGGATATTGGAAACAAAAGTAACCACCGCAATAAGGCTTTTACCAAAATCTTTTAACTCATGTGGCAGTAGCCAGAACCACGCAAAAGGCAGACAAACCAGCAGAACAATAAATAATGCAGGTAAAATGCGCCGTGCACGTCTTTCATAAAAGTTTAAAATAGAAAAAGTGCCTTTTTGCTGCTCTTGCAACAGGATAGTAGTAATTAAATAACCACTAATAACAAAGAATATATCAACACCAACATAGCCGCCTTTAAGCCATTCAAAACCAGCATGAAATAGGATAACAGGGACAACAGCCAAGGCTCGTAAGCCATCAATTTCTTTTCTATAAATCATCAGATAGGGGTAGTCCAAAAAAGAGTGGTTTTGCTGAACAAGCAGTCAAGCAAAAATAGTCTAACAATTTCTACAGGATATTTTTTGATCTTCAAGGCACTACAAAAGAAGCATAGTGAGCTATGTGACTAGAGTAGTAACGCAGAAGATCGGAAAATAAAGCAGAAAATATTAGATTGTTTTTGCGCGGGTACTTAATTAGCAATTCTACAGAGTTAAATTAAAATAGAGTCAGAGTTTAGCAGATCATATTAGTAAAGCTAATTGGGGAGCAAATATTAGCCTAACAATTTAAAGTGAGATTGTTATATCCCTTCCCTCATTCCCATGGACTACCAGTTTAAGGCGGGACAGTTCTATTCACCCGCACCCTTCGACAAGCTCAGGAAGCGGTGTCCTGAGTCTACCGAAGGGCTAGCTCCCTGAGCTTGTCGAAGGGTGCGGGTTATTTGCCATGACGTTACTTGTCCCGCCTTAAGTTGGTAGCCTTCCCATGCTCCTGCGTGGGAACGCATACGGATTGTTGCTATTACTCGTACTATGTCAGTCGCCAAAGTACTTGGATAAACTATCCAAATCACCTGTAAGATTGAACCTATGGATTCAGATTTTATTAACTTTTTTTAAGGCTCGGTTCTAAGCGCATGAAAAACAACACCGCATGGCTAGTTGATTCTAATATTTATGTTTATGAAGCATGGCAATATTGCAAATCACAACAAGTTGATTATCAAGGACGGGAAATAAAAGGGGTAATAGGCTTTTTATATTTTGTCTATCAATTACTCTCCAAAGAACGCCCTGCGGTGATCGCTTTTGCATTTGATGAGAAGCTGAAAAACTCACATCGCAAGGCACTTTATCCTGAATATAAAGCGCATAGAAAACCACTTTCTCCTGAGCTTGCCTTACAGTTTAAATATTGCCGCGCTTTTTTAGATAGTCTCGGCTTATACCAATCCTCCAGTCATCATTATGAAGCCGATGATCTTATTGGTACATGGGTTAGGGATTTACGCCGACAAGATTATAAGCTCAATATTATTACCGCCGACAAGGATTTATTGCAGTTGATAGAGGAGGGCGATCACTGGTGGAGTTATCAAAAAAACTATAAACACACGGTAAAAAGTTTTCATAAGCGCTTTCGCATTTACCCTTACCAAGTGGCTGACCAACTCGCTCTAGCAGGAGACAAAAGTGATAATATTCCTGGCGTGTCGGGTATTGGTATGTCTACCGCGGCGAAATTATTGCGTAAATTTGGTAGCATCGAGGAAATATTTAAGCAGCAAGATACGATCCATAAAATGCAGATCCGCTATGCCAAACAAGTGCAAGATGCAATAGCGGAGCACCATGAAAGCATTCGTTTAGCGCAACAGTTAAGTCTTATTAAATGTGATATTGTAGAGGCGCATACAGCCGATATTTTGCAACAACGTTCTATTGATCAATCCGCGTTTAGTAAGATTGCTCAGCAATTAGGATTAACAATAGAGCAGCAGCAAGAGTGGCTTGCATTGATTGGTAAACTATAAAAAATGAAATACGCTTCATTCTACAAAATTATCTATAGTTTTTCACATAAATAATTGCATCCTTCGACTTGGCTCAGGGTACAGCTCCCTGAGCCAAGTCGAAGGGTGCGGAAATTTAATAAATGAATGTCTATAACACTAGAACTGATGTTACGCAGTTAAATGTTTCTGATTGTAACGGATTCTGTTGGTAGTGATTTACAGCGACCAATTTAAACTGGGACAGCAATTTGGCTAAATCGTAGGTTGGGTTAGCTTATTAAGCGTAGCGAAATAACGTAACCCAACAATTAATCTTAAAAT
>DRMS01000322.1 GCA_011322515.1 Leucothrix mucor | reverse complement strand
TTTTTAGTCTTTTATCGCCAAGATTCAAATTAACCAATTCATCATTTAACATTTGATTTTGTTTTGTTGTAAATATTGTCGCTTATTTTAACAAAAAATTCGAAGGATGGGATGCTAATCAAAGATGTGGGTAACGATATGCGCTCAGGGAGCTGTACCCTGAGCGGAGTCGAAGGGTGCAATTATTTATGTGAAAAACTATAGAATCATTGCTTTGAACTTCCTAAAGACTATTGATAATTATTACTTCCTTATGCGGTTCACAGGCTATGGGTTGATAATCATTCAACTTAGCCAGCCTGTGACAATGACAGGGTTTTTATTACCACCTTTATAGAGCCAGATTAAAGAACTTATAGCAACAAGTATACTGATAGCTGCAATGACTTTCACCAGCCAGAAGGCATCACTATAAACGCTACCTTTCCAGAATAAATAGCTCGCTATCAGTAGATAGATAAGATAGGTGATATAATCCCAAACAATAGCATCGCGGATGAATTTAGCATTGATAATAGCAACACTTAACCATGCGCTAGCCCAGCCTAATGCGGCGCCTACTAATATATCAATGGGCCAATGCACACCTAGCATAATGCGACTTAACCCAATGAGGCAGGCAAAGAAGAAGCTAAACAGAAGTAATGGACTATTTTTAAAATAGAATCCTACCGATCCCATAATGGCAAATGCAGTGGCTGTGTGTCCTGATGGAAAGGCGTAGGTTGTCATTTTTTCGCCAATAAAATAGAAGCTAGACGGATTTAACACATCATAAGGGCGAGGAAAAGCGATTAGAGACTTCAGGCTAACGACAATTAACAGTGAGATGAGTGCTGCGATTAGCGCTGTGCGCAGTAGGTCTAGATGACGCCAAAAAAAAATGAACACTAAAAGCAAGACGAAGAAGCGACTACCAAAGGTGGTAATTATTGTCCACATTTCATCAGCGAAGGCTGAACCTGATTGATTTATCAGCAAAAACAGTTGCGTATTAGCATCCAGCGCAAGGATGATAACGGCAACTATAAAGAGTGCACTAATAATAAAACTGGGTGATTTACTAAGCATGACGAATCCATAGCGGGTTGAAGAAACCTTTATCCAACAAATACCGTGTCTATCTAATAGTTTAGTTAAATATTCAATAATTACCTAACTTTTCAAAGATTAACGGTTAAGTAAATCTAACGTATGGATGGACGTCATGCAAATTATTTTTATAAGTATTGATTAAACTTATTACAAACCATAACCACATTTTTTATGGTCGGTAAATCAATACCTTGGAAAAAAAGAAAAAAAGGGGACGCTACCCTTTGATTAGGATGATTCCCCCCCCCAAAAAAAGATAATCCTATTTTTGTTTCTTTATCAATCTCACTAAATGCCTTTATTTTTTTGCTCTGTAGTGTTTCTCCAAGTTCATCTTTGCACCATTTTTTGACTGTTTTTTACAGGGATAGATGATCATATCGTTACCCACAAGTCTGTGAGGCTCATTATGACTTAAGGCGGGACAAGTAACGTCATGGTAAATAACCCGCCCCCTTCGACAAGCTCAGGGAACTAGCGTCCTGAGCTTGTCGAAGGGGACGAGTGAATAGAAGAAACATGAACTGTCCCGCCTTAAACTGGTAGCCGATTAGGATAACTGCTTTTCTCTCCAGCTAACATTTTTATCAATCCTCAGATAAGTAATTGAATAACCCTCATATAAAGACTAAAGTATCTAACCATCTTCCACCATATAAACTAATTTTATGACAAATGAATACAATGCAGCAGCTATTGAAGTCCTTTCTGGGCTTGATCCTGTGCGTAAGCGTCCAGGGATGTATACGGATACCACCCGCCCCAATCATTTAGCCCAAGAGGTTATTGATAATAGTATTGATGAGGCGATGGCAGGGTTTGCTGATCGCGTTAGCGTGGTTTTATATGCTGATGGCTCCTTATCAGTGACTGATAACGGACGCGGTATGCCTGTTGATATACATCCAGAGAAGAAGATGCCAGGTGTTGAGGTGATTATGTGTACCTTACATGCGGGCGGAAAATTCTCTGATAAGAATTATCAATTTTCGGGTGGCTTGCATGGCGTTGGTATTTCTGTGGTGAATGCGTTATCACTGCTTCTTGAAGTGCGTATTAAGCGTGATGGTCAAGAATATGAAATGATTTTTGAGAATGGCAATAAGTCCAGTGATCTTAAGGCGATTGGTAAAGTAGGTAAGAAAAATACAGGGACTAGCCTGCATTTTTGGCCAAATGCACAATATTTTGACTCCATACGGTTTTCTGTACCCCGCTTAAAACATAATCTACGCGCTAAGGCTGTTTTATGTCCTGGGCTACACATTACCTTTACCGAAGAAGCTAAGAATGAAACCATAGAGTGGTTTTATGAGGAGGGTCTTAATGACTATCTAATGGATAGCGTTAAAGAGTTTGAAATTTTACCAGACACTGCATTTCTGGGAAATTTCACGAATGATGGCGAACAAGTTGACTGGGCGTTTCTATGGCTTCCTGAGGGCGGCGACCTGATACAAGAAAGTTATGTAAACCTCATTCCTACCATACAAGGTGGAACTCATGTTAATGGTTTACGCACAGGGATTACCGATGCATTGCGTGAGTTTTGTGAGTTTAGAAACTTACTACCACGCGGTCTCAAACTAACCCCTGATGATATCTGGGACAAGCTGTCTTTTGTCTTATCCATTAAAATACAAGACCCACAATTTGCAGGGCAAACGAAAGAGCGCTTATCGTCACGCACCTCCGCAAAACTGGTTACGAATGCAGTTAAAGATGCCTTTAGCCTCTATTTAAATCACCATGCAGAAACAGGCGACCTAATTGCAGAGCATGTGATTAATAATGCGCAAAAACGCCAACGCGCCAGTAAAAAAGTAGTACGCAAAAAAATATCCAGTGGCCCTGCACTACCAGGAAAATTGTCTGACTGCTCCTCACAAGATTTATCACAAACTGAATTATTTTTAGTGGAAGGAGATTCGGCAGGTGGCTCCGCAAAGCAAGCACGTAGCCGAGAGTTTCAGGCTATTATGCCCTTGCGCGGGAAAATTTTGAATACATGGGAAGTGCATTCAGATCAAGTACTTGCTTCTCAAGAAATACATGATATTTCGGTTGCGCTTGGCATAGAACCAGCGTCTGATGACTTAAACGGCTTACGCTATGGCAAGGTGTGCATACTCGCTGATGCAGACTCTGATGGCGCACATATTGCCACTCTACTTTGCGCCTTATTTGTTAAGCATTTTAAGGCCTTAGTTGTTGCAGGCCATGTATACATTGCGATGCCACCTTTATATCGCGTTGATGTTGGTAAAAAAATTGAATACGCATTGGATGAATCAGAACGTCAGGCTATTTTAGATCGTATTGAAAAAGAAAAGCTAAAAGGCAAGATAACGGTGACGCGCTTTAAAGGCTTAGGGGAAATGAACCCACTCCAACTACGCGAAACGACGATGAATCCTGATACCCGCCGCTTGGTACAATTAACCCTGAATGATCCTGAAAAAACTGAAAGCATGATGAGTATGTTGCTATCGCGCAAACGCGCTCAAGATCGCAAAACCTGGTTGGAAGATAAAGGTAATCTAGCAACGCTGTAGAAATAAAAAATTGCGATACTTCGCAACTCCCAATCTACCAAGCATTCCACTAAAATCTTCCGTAAAAGCATTCAATCGAATATGGTCTTACCTACAATTTATGAGAAGTTACGAATGCGTTACACTTATCCGCCTACCGTTTAGATTTGGCGGAGGTGTTGAATTCTATTTTTGTCTTTCCTCCAGAGAGCATCATGCTCTAGCTACTCAAGAATAAGGCTATTCTTTCACAGAGATCATAAATAGTAATTTACGATAATGATGGGCAAGTAAAGAACCCAAGGAAAGCCTAAAAAACAAACAGACTATTTTTAGAGATGAAGGGAAATATCGGGTATCCTCTATGCTATGAAAAAAATCTCCGAAAATACCCGTGTGATCGTTGGCATGTCTGGCGGTGTTGATTCTTCTGTAGCGGCGTTGTTGTTATTGCAACAGGGCTATCAAGTGGAAGGGCTGTTTATGAAAAACTGGGAGGAGGATGATACTGAGGAGTATTGTACTGCTACCACTGATTTGG
Organism: Leucothrix mucor; assembly: GCA_011322515.1. Classification (GTDB taxonomy): domain Bacteria; phylum Pseudomonadota; class Gammaproteobacteria; order Thiotrichales; family Thiotrichaceae; genus JAGLBW01. The sequence continues at coordinate 24,978 of DRMS01000322.1, read as the reverse complement.
CGGATGCACAGTCTGTTAGTGATCAGCTAGGCATCAAATTGCATACGGTAAATTTTTCTACTGAATACTGGGATCGTGTCTTTGAATATTTCTTAGCAGAATACCGTTCAGGACGCACACCTAATCCTGATATTTTATGTAATAAGGAGATAAAGTTTAAAGCCTTTTTAGATTACGCTATCGATATTGGAGCAGATTATATTGCAACGGGTCATTATGCCTGTATTGATCATTCTGAACCTGACAATGCACGCATGTTGAAAGGTTCTGATAATAACAAAGATCAGAGTTATTTTTTATATACCTTAGGACAGCAACAGCTCTCTAAAAGCCTCTTTCCTGTGGGGGCGCTGGAAAAATCTATGGTAAGAAAACTGGCTAAAAAAGCAGGGTTTGATACCGCTGATAAAAAGGACAGTACGGGTATTTGCTTTATTGGTGAACGCAAATTTAAAGATTTTTTACAGCGTTTTATTCCTGCACAACCTGGTGAAATTATTACCCCAGAAGGCGAGGTTATCGGCGAACATCAGGGGCTTATGTATTATACCTTAGGTCAGCGCCAAGGTTTGCGAATAGGTGGATTAAAAACGGCAAGTGATGAGCCTTGGTTTGTGGTTGCAAAAAATTTACAGAAAAATCATTTAATTGCAGGACAGGGACATCAGCATCCATTACTATTAAAACAACAGTTACACGCCTCTCAATTGCACTGGGTTGCTGGAAAACCTCCTGCTAATAAATTTAAGTGCAACGCTAAAATACGCTATCGTCAGGCGGATGAAGCGTGTCAGGTTATCATAAAAAATCAAATAGCAATGGTATGTTTTGAGCAACCGCAACGCGCTATTACCCCCGGTCAATCTATTGTTTTTTATGATCATGATGTCTGTCTGGGTGGCGGTATTATTGATAGCATGAAGGCTGAGTGTACCTAATCACTCAGTACCGCAGTTTTTTATCATCATAACCATGAGTAAATCTTTTGGAAGCGAATATTCGGAATAGAACACTTGCACTTAGCGCCCTCTTTTATTGTATCGATGGCGTTATAAAACTAGCCTACAAGGGGCAGTGCGATTCTAAGCAATTATCCATCTGCCTTGGTAGTTTGCTATATGATGAGGCTGATAGTATTGAAGAGATATATGGTGAGCTGGCAAACCTAAAAACAGGGCTTGGTGCATTGATGTATAACCTAGGTGCTCGACAGATTGATCCTGATGGTCGTCCAAAAGATATGCAATCCACACGTTACTCTATCAATATTTTACATCTGCAACGCAAACTAATGCAAAATAACGATGTTTTTGATGAGCTGATGCAAGATATTCAAGAAACACAAGGAAAACTGGAATTTTTTGATTTAACTCACCCCAATATTGTTGCCAACCTCGCAAAAACGTACTCTGAAACGATTGGGAAATTAGGCCCACGCATTATGGTTAAGGGCGATCAAATGCATTTAGGCAATCCTGAAACCGCATCGAAAATACGTGCCCTGCTACTAGGGGCTGTTCGTGCAGCGTTATTATGGGATCAAGCGGGAGGAGGACGTTGGAAGTTGTTATTTGAACGCTCTAAAATGCTAAAAGAGGCAGACCAGTTGTTGCAGAGTATGCGGTAAATTTGGACATCCTTTATTTCATAGTTGACACTTTTGGCTACCAACTTAAGGTGGGACAAGTAAAGTCATAGCAAACAACCCGCACCCTTCGACAAGCTCAGGGAACTAGCTTGTCGAAGGGTGCGGGTAAATAGGCAGAAACATTAACTGTCCCGCCTTAAATTGGTAATCACACTTTCTATTGTGAAGGAGTGTAAGATTTATCTTATGATTACATTTCCCACTTAATTGAAGAGAAAGTGAGCCTTCAGACTCACTACTCCTCCGATAGCGTTAGGTGAAATAGATGGCTTATGTGCCAAGAAAAACCGCCTCGCCTAACGGCATCGGAACGAGCACGGAATAACTTCCCGAAGTTCTAACGCAGAATTTTTATTTCAGATGGGATGAACTGATAAGGCGCATAGTCACTCTACGCAACGAATGAGATCATCCAAGCTGGGATAAAAAAGCAAGCTAGAGATGAGGAGGTTGTTGCGTGCTCGTTCCTAAGTTGATAGCCCATTTTTAAAACGGATTGATCAATCCGTTTTAATTGGGGTTTTCAAAGAAAATATAAGGCGTAGAGTAATCACTCACTTCAAAATAAACCTTCTTTTCACCTTTATCTACTTTGCCGTTAAGGTTGCTATCTAAAACCCCGTAACCATAACGATAAGGACGATCTTTATCACTAGTCGTTCCAACAGCCGTTGACAGCTTATCTATTTTCATAAAACGTCTCACCAGCTTATTGCCAGCATATACTTCTAATACACCATCTGTTCCTGTCCAGTTATTTATCGCACGTCCAAATTTATTTTGTGTTTCTTGAGTACAGGCAACGGATAAGCTTGCAACGATGGCTACAAGTAATAAATTGCGAATTTTCATAATCTTCCCTTGGTAAGTGAAATTAAAAAAGCCACAAAATAATAGCATACTTTGGCATTCTTCATAGTTAGGAACGTGCCTGGAATAACCTCCCGAAGTTCTAACGCAGAATTTTTATTTCAGATTAGATGAGCTCATGAGGCGCATAGTCACTCTATGCAACGAATAAGATCATCCAAGCTGGGATAAAAAAGCAAGTTAGAGATCGGGAAGTTGTTTCGCGCACGTTCCTTAGTTACCAACTACTCATCATCCCCGAGGTGTGTTTATTAGGGATCTTGCTTAGCCAACGAGATCTCCAACAAAGTTATATCGCTGCCCATAATCTTTGCTTTGGAATCAATTCACTGTGAATTTGAATAGCGAATGCAAAATTTTTAACACCTTGTAAACTAATTCAAGGTGTTTGGACGACCCTCCCCTTTTTTTCGATTTAAAAAGCCGTAAGCTTGATGTTTTATAGATCTTAAAACATACTCCGTCATATCCCCACTTAACTATATTCCACCATGTCTAGCATCTATATTTCCGCAGCTCATAAATCATCAGGTAAAACAACTCTCTCTTTGGGCTTATGCACTGCTTTGCATAATAGAGGGCTGAAAGTACAGTCCTTTAAAAAAGGTCCTGACTATATTGACCCGCTATGGTTGGCGAAGGCGAGTCATGGTCGTTGTTATAACCTTGACTTTAACACCATGACAGATGAGGAAATTCTTACTAAAGTCAGTCATCACTCAGAAGGGGCTGATATTTCTATTATAGAGGGAAATAAGGGTTTATATGATGGGGTAAAAGTGGATGGCACTGATAGTAATGCGGCGATTGTTAAGTTGTTAGCTACGCCTGTGGTGTTAGTTATTGATACGCGCGGCGTTACGCGTGGCGTTGCGCCATTATTGCTAGGCTATCAGCAGTTTGATCCAACGATAAAGATTGCAGGTGTGATTTTTAATATGGTCGGTGGCGCACGGCATGAACGTAAATTGCGTGGTGTTGTTGAGGCGTATACTGATGTGCCTGTTTTGGGCGCAGTGCATAAACATAATGATTTAGTATTGGTAGAGCGTCACCTTGGTTTAATGCCGATTAATGAAAGTGAGTTGGCAACTGAAAAAATTACTAATATAGCCTCATTAATCGCGCAACAAGTCGATTTAGATAGCGTTTTGTCAATTGCGAAGACGGCGCCAAGTGTTATGGTACCAGAAAATAAGGAAATCATAGTGAAAGATGCTGTGGAGCTTATCCAATCTGATAAATTGCGTATTGGTATCTGCAAAGACTCCGCTTTTGGTTTTTATTATCAAGATGACTTAGAGGCGTTGCAAGCACAAGGTGCAGAACTGATTACCATCAATACTCTCAACGACGCACATTTGCCTAAAGATTTAGATGGATTATTTATAGGGGGGGGCTTCCCTGAAACACATATGGAGAAACTGTCAGCAAACACCAGTCTACGTCAGGAAATATACGATCTTATTGAGGCAGGTCTGCCAACTTACGCAGAGTGTGGTGGCTTGATGTATCTATCGGAAAGTTTAAGCTGGAAGGATAAAACACTAGATATGGTAGGTATTATCCCAGCCGACACCATTATGCATGAAAAGCCACAGGGTAGAGGCTACGTTAAACTCGAAGAAACAGCGCATATGCTGTGGGGTACTCATCCACAGGGCGAGCTAATAGCTGCGCATGAGTTTCACTATTCAAAGCTGGATAATTTAAACAAAAAAGGTAAATTTGCCTTTCGTGTCCTAAGAGGCACAGGAATAACAGGCAGTGAAGATGGTTGGGTATATAAAAACTTATTAGCATCCTATACGCATATGCGTGATACCAAACGCTATCATTGGGCAAAGCATTTTGTGGATTTTATTAAATCGACAAAAAATTAATCTTCAAATGGGTAGCCTAAAATACTTTGCATTTTAGTGAAAAATATTTTTAATAGTAAGGAGTAAATTATGTTTACAGTTTCACCAGAAGCCGCCGCACAGATCAAAGTGTCGCTGACAGAAACGGATGTGGAAGGACAACCTTTACGGGTAGCCGTTGAGAAAAATGAAGCAGGAGAGTTTCACTATCAAATGGGGTTTGATGATAGTAAAAAATATGGTGATGCTCATTTTGTATCAGAGGGAGTCAAGCTTGTTGTTGATGCAGGATCAGCCAGTTTAGTCGATGGAATGATGATTGACTATATCGAGCTGGATGGCACAATGGAATTTGTGTTTATGAATCCAAATGATCCAAACTATAAAGCCCCTCAAGAATAAGCGGTAAAATCCCCATGCCTAGTGTTCCCCTAAAAGCAGTACTTGAGACGCTTCCTTCATGGAAGAATAAGGGCAAAAATCTGTCTGGAAATATTGCCAAATGGAAAACAGAAAATGCGGAGGTGTTGGCAGAGTCAAGCAGAGGGACTAGCCTTCCATGGTTAGCCAGTATTGTTCTGGCAAGTCTAGTTTTTGTCTTTTTGGTCATCGGCTTTGTTTATTTCTGGTCGGTTGATATTGGCATGCAAACAAACTGGTTTGTCCCGTTAATGACGGTACTCTGGTTGTTTGCAGGGGCGGGACTGCTATTTTTATTATTACTGCTGTATTGGATTTGGCGTGAGTTTAATCGTTTTGGTAAGGATCTTTCTGAATGGGCTGATAACTTATTAAAAGGGGAGCTGTCCAGCCGTATGCAGCTATACTCCACTCGTTGTCCCTCATTGAGTATTCGCAATCATATTAATTGCATTTCAGATGATTACGAAGCGCTGGCTCGCGTACAACAAAAGCGTTTACTGCGCCAGACCGAATATATCAAACAAAAAAAGCACTATCTTAGTGTGCTCTATGAAGTTGCCTCTTGCATTAATCAATCGCAAAATCTTGAAGATTTATTACAACAGTTTTTATACACCTTAACAGGGGTTGTTAAAGCTGAAGCAGCAACGGTTCGTTTATTGGATAATAACGATCAAATGCGCTTAGTGGCGAGTATTGGTTTGTCAGATGAAGTGATCGCTAAGGAAGATGTGTTGCCTCAACCTGATTGCCTCTGTGGAAAAGCAGCAGTCGATGGCAATATTCAAGTGCGTGCTGATGTCAGAATGTGTGGCAAGCTAATTGGTGAAACATTTTTTGATACCGATAATATCGAAATGTTAGCAATTCCATTACAGTATCGAGGCAAAACGTTAGGCGTGTACAATCTTTTTGTGCGTCGTGAAGATCACCGTGAAATGGAAGGAGAGCATGAGCTACTGATTAGTATCGGTCAGCATTTGGGGATGGCAATAGAAAAAGCCAGTGTTGAAGATGATGCGCGTTTGCTCTCGATTATTAAAGAGCGCACACGGATGGCGCATGAATTGCATGATTCTTTAGCACAAACACTAGCAATCCTACGCTATAAAATACGCCTATTCGATGACACCATGAATGCAGGTGATGAGTCCGCTATTTGGGAAGAATTGGAAGGCTTGGAAAATAGTATTGATGATGCTTATCTTGAATTACGTAGTTTAATCACCCATTTTAGGGCGCCTGTCGATGGTAAAGGGGTGGTGCGCTCTGTAGAACGGGTGATAGAGCGTTTCCGCCGTGATACCAAACTGGAAGTGTTTTTCTATCATAACTGGGAACTAGGTGATTTATCCCGAGATACTGAAATTGAGGTGGTGCGTATTGTCCAAGAGTCCTTGGTAAATATTCGAAAACATAGTCAAGCAGAGACCGTCAGAGTACTCATGCGTAGCTCAGAAGAGGGTGAATGTAGCGTCCTCATCGAGGATGATGGCATTGGTATAACAGATGATAGTCATCAGCCCGATGAAGCAGCAGGTGAGCATCTTGGTTTATCTATTATACAAGAGCGCGCAGCAAGAATTAATGGTGAGATTCATTTTGAATCTGGAGATGGGGAGGGTACACTGGTACAGCTCGCCTTTCAGGTAACAGAACAAGCCGCTACTTTAAATACCCCCATTAGTCGTGTTTTTAATGATGATAAAATCATCACGACGCAGGATAATATTTTATGAATGAGAAAGTCTTATTAATTGATGATCACACCCTATTTCGTGCTGGTTTAGAGGATTTATTAACCCGTCGAGGGATCAAGGTCGTCGCTTCTGTTGGTAGTGGAGATGAAGGTCTAAAAGTGGCATCTGCATTAGACCCCAATATTGATGTCGTGCTACTTGATATGCGCATGCCCAATATGGATGGAATTACCGTACTCCGATCCTTAAAAAAGGATCATCCAGATTTGCCTGTTGCCATGCTAACAACCAGTAGTGTTGAGGATGATTTGATAGGTTCCTTAAAAAATGGTGCGCAAGGGTATCTATTAAAAGATATGGAACCTGATGAGTTAGTGGTTGCGCTACGAGATATTATCGATGGTAAAACCGTTGTCGCTCCAGACCTTGCTCACGTACTAGCGCAAGCAGTACAAGGGAGGATAAAACCCAAAGAAGAAAAGGTTAATCCTTTTTCTTCTTTAACACCGCGTGAATTTGAAATATTAACCTTGCTTGCAGAAGGGCAGAGTAACAAGGTTATTGCGCGAAATTTAGGTATTTCTGACGGCACAGTAAAGCTACATGTAAAAGCCATTTTGCGTAAATTAAATATTAGCTCGCGTATTACCGCCGCAGTAATGGCCGTTGAATATGGCGTGAAGAAAACCAAGTTCGTTTATTCAACAAGATAAAAATTACAAGATTATCAAGGTTATAAATATATGGCTAAAACATTTAAGCAACTCATTGTGGATATGCTCCAACAGGTTGATGAAATATATCCTTGGGATTTAGAAGAAATATTAGAAAATGACCCTAATGTTCTATTGCTCGATATACGCGAAACGAAAGAATTTGAACGCTGTCATATCAAAGGCTCACTTCATGTTCCACGCGGCATCTTAGAGACCGCCTGTGATTGGGATTATCCCGATACTGAGCCAGAGTTGGTAAAAGCGCGTGATCGTCGCGTCATAGTAATCTGTCGTTCAGGCAATCGAAGCGTCCCTGCTGTTTTTACCATGCAATTAATGGGCTATAAAAATATAGTTTCCGTGCAAACAGGTGTCAAAGGCTGGAATGATAGTGACTTTCCCTTGATTAATGATAAAGGAGAAGCGGTTGACCCTGATTGGGCGGATGGTTTTTTAACGCCACCTATTCGTGAAGAGCAGTTGTCTAAGCATAATCCCTAAAAAATATTTTAACCACCGAACATACAGAATACATGGAAGTAAGCTTTTAGACTCGCTCCTTCTTCCGATGCCGTTAGGCGAGAGGCGAGGCGTTTATTTCAAAATACCAACCGCCTCGCCTAACGGCATCGGAGGTGTTGCGAAGCTAAAGCATCACCTCCCTTTTTCTTAAAATGAATAATGAATACTAGGCTCTGTTGACATTTGATGATTATCTCCGTGTATTCCGTGGTTTTTTCTGTTTTGAGCCCCCCCCCTTTTATGCTATCAATTCCAATCATTTCAAAGCAACTTTACAAACCTAAAGATAAGCATGATCTAGGACAGGCACAGCGTCTATTTCATGGGCGTGGTCATTCTTTTGCGGGTTTAGAGCATTTAGTCATTGACTGGTTGCCGCCTGTCGTATTGATTACACTCTATAAGCCAGAACCAATAGAAGAAATTAAGCGACTGGTTGATTATCTTTTGTCACTACTTCCTAACTGCAAAAGCGCTCAATTACAACATCGTTATCTCTCTGCTGGACCTATCGATATTATTCAAGGCGAGAAAATTCAAAAGCTTGTTATCTTGGAAGGGCAGAATAAATTTCATATAAGCTTAGGTCGCGCGCGCAACACAGGTTTATTTTTAGATATGCGTAATGGGCGTAGTTGGCTAGAGCAGCATGCTAAAAATAAGCGTGTATTAAACTTATTTGCTTATACATGTGGCTTCTCAGTATCGGCGATTACAGGTGGAGCTACAAGTGTTCTGAATGTTGATATGAGTGGTGCAGCTTTAAGCGTTGGTCGGGAGAATCATCGCTTAAACCATCATGATCTCAACAAGGTTCGTTTTGAAAAACTCAATATCTTCAAGTCTTTTGGGCGATTAAAAAAGCGTGGTCCTTTTGATCTTTTAGTCTGTGATCCACCCACCTTTCAAAAAGGAAGCGTACAGATAGATCGAGATTACCCTAAAATCATGCGCCGTCTAAATGATTTTATGGCCGATAAAAGTATTTTATTACTCTGTTTGAATGCGCCTGACTTAACTATCGGCTTTATTATTGACAATATGAGTTTATATGCGCCTAGCTATATATTTGACAAGGTAGTCAATCCACCTAAAGTCTATCGTGAAAGTCAGAATAAAGGGCTGAAAGCTTTACTTTTTATACGGGTATAAGTATAATTTAAGTCAATAAATAACTATAACTTATTGTTTTTTATTTTTTTTGGATAAAAAACATTCTTTTTAAGTAAATTTATTACAACAATAAACAAATAATAGTGCTAATATGGATTATTAGTTAAATTTATAAGGATATCGAAATGTTATTAAAAAAATCGATAGCAATTGCTTTATTTGCTACTAGTTCGCTCGTCTGTATTTCAACAGCCAATGCAACGACCGATGAAAATCTGCTTAGTATTGCAAATAAACTTCTGAATATTGAGGAGAAGACGCAAAGTAAATCTACTCCTGATGCTGTCGATGCGATAATGCGTGAAATGAAAAAGCCTAAGGCACAACTTAACGTAACGAGTAAAGAAGATGCGGAGTTAGATTCTGCTGCGGTACTATTAGGTATAGCCCCACTAGTACCAAGTCGTCCGATACCAACGCCAGTACACATTTCTAGAAACGTCCCTCAGTTCAATCAATCGCAGCCCCTAGCCCAATCTCGTCAGCAAAGACTGCTTAATAAACGTAAACGTGAAAATCTACAACGATTACGCAATAAAAAACTCCGCCTAAATCGCCAGCAACAACTATTACGATTAGCAAGAACAAGAAATCGGACATATCAAAGAGTAAATACTGCCACTAGACTTCCAGCTAACAGCGTATGGCATCGAGTAAAAAATGGTTTTCGTTTCCGTAATGACCAATATCGCCCAATAGTACAACGTGCGATTCAGCGTATGAGAAGCAATCGCGGTGGCGTGATGAGAACATTGAATCGCTCAACGGATTATTTGCATTTAGTTGCCACAGAATTGCAACGCCGTAGAATGCCAACAGATTTAGTTTTACTGCCAATGGTTGAAAGTGCTTATATCACCAAAGCAAGATCTCATGCGGGTGCAGCAGGTATGTGGCAGTTTATTCGTGGTACGGGTAAACGCTATGGGTTAAAACAAACACATGGATATGATGGTCGTTTAGATGTGATCGAGTCTACTCGTGCAGCAATGGATTATCTGCAAAAATTACACCGTGAGTTTCGTGGTGACTGGTTTCTTGCATTAGCGGCTTATAATTGTGGTGAAAATCGTGTTCATCGAGAAATAGAAAAAAATAGAGCCAGAGGTTTGCCAACAGATTATTGGAGCCTGTCGTTACCGCGTGAAACTAGAAACTATGTGCCAAAATTATTAGCTTATAGAGAAGTTATTCGCTCTCCTAGATCATTTGGCATACGTTTACCACATGCAGTTAATGCACCTAAGTTAATTCAAGTTTACTTCAGTAAAGCCGTTGACCTGAAAAAAGTAGCTTATCAAGCAGGTATGCAGGCATCTACCATGCAGCATTTAAATCCTGGATTTAAATATGGTATCACCATGCCATCAATGACCAGAAAAATCCTCGTTCCGCGCCAATATGCTGGAAATATGCAAAGAGCAATCCAGCGTGCGCCAACGGTTAGTCCAATAAAAATAGCAAAATATTCACGCGCAACTCGCACCTATCGTCGTCGTTACAAGAGAAAAAGTAGGGTTCATCGCGTTCGTCATGGCGAGAGCTTATCAAGAATTGCATCACGTTATGGCACAACGGTCAGAAAGCTAAAACGCTTGAATAGAATACGTGGCTCACGAATTAAAGCAGGTAGACGTTTGAGGGTTGCAGCTAAATCAAGGCGTTCAAAACGCGGTTAAAATGCCTTTTAACATTATTTTAGGAAAAAAACGCACAACGTAAAAGCATCTACAATCGGCTACCAGTTTAAGGCGGGGCAGTTAATGTTTATGCCTATTCACCCGCACCCTTCGACAAGCTCAGGAAGCTAGCTCCCTGAGCTTGTCGAAGGGTGCGGGTTGTTTGCTATGACTTTACTTGTCCCGCCTTAAGTTAGTAGCCCTACAATCAAAAGGCTTGCTCTATATGGAGAGCAAGCCTTTTTTAATTGTGTGTTTTCTTGTTTTCAGCAGGCGAAAGTGTTGATTGTTAGCTTATATTTTTAGTTATCAACTTAAAGTGGAAGACTGCAACATACTTGTCTTTGTCTTAAAATTGATAGCTGTATTTCTAAAGCGCAAAATGTAAAGTACAAACATTACAGGTATAAGATGATTTCTTGCTAAAAATTTTAGTCATCAATGACTGCGTTCTGATATGTAAGTTTTTTCTACCGCAACGAGGGCACGCTATTGCATGCAAAGCGCTGGGAGGAGAGGCGTATTTTGGGGGTGCATTATGATCATAATATTCATATAAATTTATTTTTGAGCGATCTATCCCTAGAACTTCAACACACTCATTGAGAAAAGGATAGAGTAAGTTCATTTCTTGTAAGCATTGCTTTAATCTTTCTATTTCAGATTGTTCTGGAATGCCATTTTCCATGCCAGGTATTAAAAAGACAAATAAACTGTAATGATCATCTAAATGATCTTGAAGTTGCCTCGTGTTAATCTGTAGCAACTCCTGAAGAACCAAAAGCTTCATCATTAAAATAGGGCTGTTAAATGGCTTGCCAATCGTCTTCGATGACCCGTGTAGCAAATCTTTCAACTTCTGCCAAGGAGCTGTTAAAGCTAGCTTTTCCAGTTTTGAATGATTATTTTTTAAAAGTAATGAGTGTGTTTGGCAGGGGCTCTTTAAAACAGTGGCATCGGGTGACATATTCATAATAGCGGTCCTCTTAAGTAGGTTGTTACATTCCTATTCCCTGTGGCCGAGGAACGTGCGCGGAATAAGCTGGACACTCTAACTTATTTTATGCACGTTCTTGAAATATCCTTATAGGCTTAATAATTATTTTTTATATATATTAAAATAATAACACCTCTTGAGTTATTATTCTACAACTTAAATTAAGATGTTACATGTGATCTATAAGTATTTGATTATATTATACTATTAATTATTACATGCCTGCCCAATCTCTAGCTCGTAAATAATCACTATAAAGCTTTGACTCTTCAGAGCCATTTTCTGGTTGCCAGTCATAGCGCCATTTAACTAAAGGTGGCATTGACATCAAGATGGATTCAGTACGCCCACCTGACTGTAAACCAAATAAAGTACCGCGATCATAAATAAGATTGAATTCTACATAGCGTCCACGGCGATAAAGCTGAAAATCTCTTTGCCGCTCACCGTATTCAAATTTTTTACGCTTCGCCATAATAGGGCGGTAGGCATTGATATAACTATCCCCAATACTTCGCAAATAAGCAAAAGATTGCTCAAATCCTTCTTGATTAAGATCATCAAAAAATAAACCACCGATACCGCGTGGCTCATCACGATGTTTTAAATAAAAATAATCATCACACCATTTTTTATGTTCTGTATAGCGTGTTTTACCAAAAGGCTTACAGGCTTGTTGTGCTGTTTTATGCCAGTGAATGCAGTCCTCATCATTGCCATAATAAGGGGTTAAATCATATCCACCACCAAACCACCAGACAGGATCAGCACCTTCTTTCTCAGCAATAAAGAAACGCACATTGGCATGAGAAGTAGGTATATAGGGGTTATGTGGATGAATAACCAGAGAAACCCCCAAGGCCTGAAAGCTACGCCCAGCTAATTCAGGACGATGCATTGTTGCAGATGCTGGCATATTGTCGCCAAAGACATGCGAGAAATTAACTCCACCTTGTTCAATGACTGCGCCATTGGTTAATAGACGCGTGCGTCCACCACCACTCATGCCGTTACCACCTTCTAGGCGTTGCCATTCGTCAATTATAAATTCAGCATTGCCGTCTTCATCGGCAAGTTGGGTACAAATGGAATCTTGCAAGGAAAGGAGGTATTTTTTTACAGCATCAATATCGGGGGTGGACATTATTTGAGACCATTTTGTTATTGGGAAATGATTATAATTATAACTGAGTGGAGCATAAATATGTAGAGCCTAAAGCTGGCAAATATAGGACATCCTTGTATATTAACGTCCAAAATTAGTTAATACTTTTTTTGATAGTGGGTTATATCTATGAACCATGCCCAGTTTTTTAATGCTTCGGAAAAACAAAGTTTTTGAAAAACCAATTTACCCTCCTTAGAACACAGATTCTGGACTAACAATCGAGCAAGCTCTAAAAAGTTGGTAATTTCTCTTATAATTTGTTTGATAATGCTATTAAGCGTTGCAGATCCTGTTAATTCTGCCATTTTGAACATTCAACTAACGGATCACAGAACAGCAGACGAATGGAAAGAATACTTAAATCGCCTTGTCGCTAATAGCTTCTTTCCACGATGATTAACCAGTCATTGCTAAACGCCTTGAAGATTGTTTTGAAGCTGTAAAAAAAGAGGTGAAAGAGACCTCTCTCAACGTTTAAATAGGAGGGAGTATTAAGAGAGCTAAAAATTATCTTGGAATAGTTATGGCATCCTATATGTCAATAATTTACTCCTATTGGAAAAAAGTGTAACCTACTTTTTGGATACGTGAAGGATGCCGAAAAAGAGAAGAGAAATAAGTATCCTCATATGCCAGTTGACAGTTCGGTAGCCCGTATGTAGCCTAAGCGAAATACGGGAGGTCAGAGCAATGTGCTATCCCGTATTACGTAAACTTCATATGAGCTACAAAAGTGTAAACTACTTTTCCATTTCGTGAAGGATGCCCAAATTTGATTAGATTTATTATGACCTCTTATTTATGAAGTTTGATACTATACAGATTAAAAATTGCCGCATGATAACCTCTGCTAAACTGGAATTATCATCAGGTGTTAATTTAGTCATTGGTAAAAATGGATCAGGAAAATCAAGTTTAATCGAAGCATTTTCTATTCTTTCCACAGGGCGATCGTTTCGCACTAGGCGAATAAATGAGGTTGTTAGCTGGGATAGCGAAAAATTATTAATCACTGCCAACGTTTCAGCTTCAGGATCTACTTCACATATTGGTATTGAGAAAAATCAGGATGAAACACGCATACGTATAAACCAAAGTGATATACGCTCACAGGCAGAGTTAAGTCAATATCTTCCTGTCACTACCATTACCCCTGATTCAATTAAATTAATTATGGGATCGCCCTCAGTAAGGCGTCGTTATCTTGACTGGATTGGATTTTACTTATTGCCTGATTTTTATCAGGTTTGGAAATACCACCAAAGAATATTGAAACAGCGTAATGCTTGTTTACGTAACAACCAAGTCACAGCTGATTTTAATTACTGGACGAAAGAGTTGATAAACGTTCAGGCAACTTTATATGAAAAAAGGCAGTCTATTGTTGCTTTACTAGAAAGTCCCGTTGATTTATTCAGAAAAATCCTCATGCCTGATAAACGTATTTCGCTTTCGCTAACAAATGGCTTTCCTTCGGTCGATACGTTTGAAAACGTAAATACGTTGGCGTTTTATCAGAGTAAGCTACCCCAAGAGTTAAAATTAAAGCGAACATTACACGGTGTGCATAAGTCCGATTTAAAAATCAATATAAATGACAATCTAGCTCATATAGCAGCATCACGAGGAGAATTAAAGCTTCTCTCTATATTGCTTTATCTGGCTCAAAGTGATGTATTAACTACGGACGGTATTACATCAGGAGTTATTTCTATTGACGACATTTCTTCAGAGTTGGATAAAAAAAATCAACGAATACTATTCAAAGCCCTACAAGCTTTACAACAACAAGTTATTTTAACAGCTCCAATCAAGATGAAAATATGGAAAGGGGAAAATATAAAGATGTTTCACGTGAAACATGGTGAGGTATCAGAAGTCAGTTAGTACGTGAAACACAACATGGATTTGATAGCAAAGAGCAAACCTACGTTGTTGAGGTGCAAGATGTATCTCAGGATTAAACCATTATTTATATAGAAAAAATGCTACACTGAGCGTCTATTCAAAAGGATTAACAGCATGTCAGAAGAACAAGTTTACGACTCTAGTAATATAAAAGTATTAAAAGGTTTGGAAGCGGTAAAAAAGCGTCCAGGTATGTATATAGGTGATACTGATGATGGTACAGGTTTACATCATATGGTATTTGAAGTCGTCGACAACTCTATAGATGAAGCCTTAGCTGGGCATTGTTCTGAAATCAAAGTAATCCTCAAGTCAGATGGTTCTGTCTCAGTCTCTGATGATGGTCGTGGTATTCCTGTTGATATGCATGAAGGAGAAGGAATACCTGCTGCTGAAGTTATTATGACGGTGTTACATGCAGGTGGAAAATTTGATGATAATTCCTATAAAGTATCTGGTGGTCTGCATGGTGTTGGTGTCTCTGTTGTTAATGCACTATCAGAAGATTTAACCTTAACGATTCGACGTAATGGCAAAATACATCAACAAACTTATGTTGATGGTACACCTACTTCTGAATTGAAAGTTATCGGTGATTCAGAATCAACAGGAACAGAAATTCGTTTTTTACCTAGTAAAACAACCTTTACGATTACTGAGTATAGTTTTGATATCTTAGCTAAGCGTTTGCGAGAACTGTCTTTTCTTAATTCTGGTGTAAGGATTAACTTAGTAGACGAACGTGGTGAAGGTGAGCAAATACTTTTTGAATATAAAGGTGGAATAAAATCATTTGTAGAGCACCTTAATAAAAAGAAAACAGCGTTACATGAAAATATTATTTATATCCTGACTGAAAAAGAAGACGTAGGTGTTGAAGTTGCTTTACAGTGGAATGATTCCTATCGTGAAAATATTATCTGTTTTACTAATAATATCCCGCAAAAGGATGGCGGTGCGCATTTGTCAGGATTTCGCACGGCATTAACGCGAACCTTAAATCAATATATTGAAAGAGAAGGTGTTGCTAAAAAGGAAAAAGTATCACCAACAGGGGATGATGTTAGAGAAGGTCTAACCGCAGTAGTTTCTGTAAAAGTGCCTGATCCAAAATTTTCCTCGCAAACAAAAGATAAGCTAGTTTCATCAGAAATACGCGGAATTGTAGAGTCAGCTATTAGTGAAAGACTTAATGAATTTCTATTAGAAAATCCAGTTGAAGCCAAAATAATAACGAGCAAAGTGGTAGAAGCTTGTAGAGCAAGAGAAGCTGCTCGTAAAGCACGTGAAATGACGCGCCGAAAAGGAGCATTAGATATAGCAGGTCTTCCAGGGAAACTAGCAGACTGTCAGGAAAAAGATCCTGCGCTATGTGAAATCTATCTAGTGGAGGGCGATTCAGCGGGTGGTTCGGCTAAGCAAGGTCGTTCTAGAAAAACACAAGCTATTTTGCCGTTAAAAGGTAAAATTCTAAACGTGGAAAAAGCACGTTTTGATAAGATGCTCGGATCAGCAGAAATTGGGACGTTAATTACGGCGTTAGGTTGTGGTATAGGAAAGGAAGAATTTAACCCTGATAAACTACGGTATCACCGTATTATTATTATGACGGATGCAGATGTCGATGGGTCACATATTCGCACGCTATTATTAACCTTTTTCTATCGTCAAATGAAAGAATTAGTCGAACGTGGACATGTCTATATTGCTCAGCCTCCCTTATATAAAGTCAAAAAAGGCAAACAAGAACGCTATCTAAAAGATGAAGCAGAAAGAGAAAAATATTTACTGCATCTTGCTATGAAAAACTCAGGTTTGTATTTAGATGATGGAACGCCTCCCATAAAAGAAGTAGCGCTAGAGAATCTATCAAGTCAGTTTTTGCGTGTGATGTCAATGATTCGTCGTTTGTCGCAACGCTATGATGCGGAAATATTAGAGTCTTTATTATTTACTCCTATGGGGTTTGTGGATGAGTTCACGGGAAGTAATGTTGAGGAATGGTTAGTTAATGCATGTGACTGTTTAAATGGGAAATTCAATGGCACTAGAAACTATCAGGCAAAGTTGAGAGATAATTCAGATGAAGTCTGGGCGATTGAAGTAGTTATTCGCCTGCATGGCGTTGATAATATCCAGCTCTATGATAAAGATTTATTTCTATTGCCTGAACTGCAAGCATTGATAAAGGTAAATCAGGAGTTAGATGGTTTACTGACAAAAGAATCATGGATACAGCGAGGAGAGAGAAAGCAACCCATTGATCGTTTTGATCAAGCCATAAAATGGTTAATGAAAGAGGCTCAAAGAGGGTTAAGTATTCAACGTTATAAGGGACTAGGTGAAATGAATCCTGATCAACTTTGGGATACTACAATGGATCCTGAAACGCGGCGTATGTTGCAAGTAACGATTCAAGATGCTTATCAGGCAGATGAAGTGTTCTCCACATTAATGGGGGATTTAGTAGAACCTCGTAGAGAGTTTATAGAGAAAAATGCGCTATCTGTTTCTAATCTAGATGTCTAGTGTCCTAAGACCGAGGATTGAAGGATTGAAGGATTGAATAGCACGCTAACTTATTTTATCGGATGATGTTTTATTGCTATGCAGTAAAATCTAACCCTATATAAATACATCTGTCCTTTCTTAAGTTGGTAATGCTTTTTACCTCTGCTTGAATGCTCTCAGGTTGTTGCGTAAAATAACTACAGCTTCAAATAAAAAAATTTATAGATTATTCAGCGTTATGATAGTGTAGCAAGGGTAATATGAAGGGTTTGATAACAGGGGAATAGGAATAAATTATGCAAAATAAATTTTTACAGCTAGGTATGGTTTTTATTATTGGCTTGGCATTAACAGCTTGCTCAAGTAATGCAGTGGTTCAAAATAAGAGTAAGACAGGCATATCTAATCAAGCAAAGAAACAACTCACTGTGATAAATAAAAAAATAATATCAAAAAAGACAGTGAGTACCAAAAAGGAAAAAATCATAGCTAAAAAAGTTAATAGCACTAAGAAATTCAATGTAGCAACCAAGATCAATAGATTAAAAATTAATAAGAAATACCCTGTTCAGAAAAAACCAAAGCGTCGTTATGTTGCAAAAAAGACTCCAAGTTATAGAAAGTACACAGCCAGAAAGACTCCAAGCTACAGAAAGCACACAGCCCGAAAGACCTCAAGCTATAGAAAATACACAGCCAGAAAAACCCCAAGCTATAGAAAATACACAGCCCGAAAGACTCCAAGCTATAGAAAATACACAGCCAGAAAGGCTCCAAGCTATAGAAAGTACACAGCCCGAAAAAATTCAGCCACTATAAAAAATGATGCTATCAGAAGGGCTTCGCATGAAAAATATTTTGCTATAAAAAAAGAGTCACAGAGAAAATATTTTGCAAACCAGCAGTTAGCAAGGCAACGAGCGACATCCTATAAAAGATATACCCCAAGAAAGAAGACAGTTTATAAAAAATATGTTGCCAGAAAAAGATCAAGCTATAGAAGACCTACTGTGCGAAGAATTACACCCAACTTTCCTAATGCTTCTTTTGCCAAAGCATTATCAAATGCTGCGGTAGCAAGGACTCGTTCACGGGTAAGATATGATGGCAGATATGTGAATATCGCTTATCCTTGGGGTGATGTTCCTAGTAATATTGGAGTATGCACCGATGTCGTTATTCGTTCATATCGTCGCTTAGGAATAGATTTACAAAAAGCAGTACATGAGGATATGTCTAATGGTGGGTTCTATGATTATCCTAATATAAAGAAATGGAATTTAACATCACCCGATAAAAATATAGACCATCGACGTGTTTATAATCTACAAGCATTTTTTCGTCGTCATGGTGCGCAATTACCCATTACCCATAATCCTAATGACTACAAACCTGGTGATTTAGTAACATGGATGGTAGGACCTAGTTTGCCTCATATTGGTGTTGTAGTAGAACAACGTTCAAAAGCAGACCCTCGTCGTCATATGATTGTGCATAATATTGCTTATGGTCCTCAAATGGAGGATATTCTTTTTAGATTCCGCATCACTGGGCATTACCGCTACAATAAAAATAATCGTCTAGTGGCGCCACGACGCTTTAATGCAAACTATGCAGCTAACAATACAATTAAGACTGACTATAAGCGTATAATGAGAGAGTTATCTGTAACACCTACTAGAAAAAAGAGTAAAAGTAGCGTTAGAAAGAAAAACCCAAGGGGTACGGTCAATATAGCGCAATTAAAATCAGTGTCTGGTATTTCTGATGCAGATGTAAAAGCATTACTTGGAAGATAGAAAGGATATTAAAATGGCAAGAACAGCCTCAGTAATGATAGAGCTAGGAACAAAAGCTCCTGAGTTTTCACTATTAGAACCCGCAACAGGCAAGACAATATCGCTAGAAAATTTTTCTGGTAAGCCAATATTAATTGCATTTATCTGTAATCATTGCCCCTATGTTATACAGATAAAGGATGTTTTTGCTAGTTTTACAGCAGAATATAGGCAAAAAGGTTTAGCTGTTATTGCGATTAATGCAAATGATGTTGAAAACTATCCTGATGACTCTCCTGAGAAAATGATTGAAGATGTTGTTGCCTATAATTATAGTTTTCCCTATTTGTATGATGAAACTCAATCGGTCGCTCACGCATATCAAGCAGCCTGCACACCTGACTTCTATTTATTCGATGCGAATCATGTGCTTTATTATCGAGGGCAATTTGACAGCGCTCGTCCACAAAGTGATATACCTGTCACTGGAGAAGATATGATTGCGGCCGTTGATTTATTACTTGCAGGTCAGCCTGCGCCCGAGCAGCAACTTGCATCACTCGGCTGTGGTATTAAATGGAAGCAAGGTAATGAGCCAAGTTAAAGAATTTATAAATTCTAGCTAGCAAGTTAAGGCAGGGCAAAAAACATATCTCTCGCAAAGACGCGAAGTAACGCAGAGGAAGTTTCTTTTCTTGCCGTACCCTCCCCGCGTCTTTGCGAGATGATTTTTTTCTTTTTAATTCTACGAATTAACAGACTGTCCCGCCTTAAGTTGGTAGCCTAAATTCTTAACTAATTTGCCAAGCAACTTAAATTCTTCAAAACGTGAACTACCTTTTCTCCATGCTAAGCCTATTTTTCTACAACTAGCATCAGCAAGGGGATAGGTTTGCACATCAGTATTTTGTAATAGGGTTGATCCCTGTGATATTTCTGTCAGATAGGTAATACCAATATCTGCATCCACCATACCAACAAGTGTTAATAGGCTACTTGCCGAAAAGTGACTAACGCTCTCCTGATTTTTTATATGGCAGGCTGATAAAGCATGATCCCTCAGGCAATGCCCATCTTCTAAAAGCAAAATACTTTCAGACGGCAGTTTATCAATATCATAATGATCAGGTTGAAGGATTTTGCTGTTCTTATTACAAGCAAGTAAAAACTTATCTTCAAATAACGGCATTATTTCTATACTGCTTAATGTATAAGGTAGCGCTATTAAAATAATATCTAGTTCACCTGAGAGTAAATATTTGTGTACAGATTGCGTTGTATCTTCACGGAGATATAATTTTAAATTAGGATAGTTCAGAGAAAGAGCCGCCATCAACTTAGGTAAAAGAAAGGGCGCTATCGTTGGAATAATTCCAAGGCTCAATTTTCCCGTCAGTGGTTGTTGATTACTCCGCGCTAATTCAGTTAAGTATTCAACATCCTGCAAACATAATCTTGCCTGTGTGGCAATATCCCGTCCAGTTGCCGTAATTGTGACACGTTTATTCGTTCTATCAACTAGTTGTGTTCCAAGATGATTTTCAAACTCCTTAATCGCTACACTAAAAGCAGATTGTGATACAAAGCATGCCTTAGCAGCATTGCCAAAATGTTGATGCTTTTCTAGTGAAATAAAATATTGCAACTGTTTAATCGTCGGTAACTTCATGCATCTATTTTATAGAATATAACAATATAAACAATTCATTTTACAGATTTAAAACATAAAGATAAGCTTCTTCTTGCGACTCAATCGAGAAAAAATTAATAATTTAGAGGAATAAAAAATGTTCGAAAATAAAGAAGGTCAATCTATCCCTGAAGTTACTTTTCACACTTATCAAAATAATGGCTGGCTTGATATAAATAGCAAAGATTTATTTGCAGGAAAAACAATTGCCCTATTTTCCCTACCGGGTGCATACACTCCAACCTGCTCATCAGCGCATGTCCCACGTTTTAACCAACTACAACCGACTCTTAAAGCAAATGGTGTTGATGAGGTTATTTGTATTTCTGTCAATGATACCTTTGTTATGAATGAATGGGCACAACATCAGAATGCTGATAAAGTCACTTTCATCCCCGATGGTAATGGTGATTTTACAGAAGCAATGGGTTTGCTGGTTGATAAAGAAGACTTAGGCTTTGGCAAACGCTCATGGCGTTATTCGATGTTAGTAAAAGATGGTGTCATTGATAAAATGTTTATTGAGCCTAATCAGCCAGGTGATCCTTTTGAAATCTCTGATGCAGATACAATGCTGGAATACATTGCACCAGACGCTAAACGTCCGCTAAATGCTACGATTTTTACACGCAAAGGATGTCCCTATTGTGCTAAGGCAAAAGTAATGCTTGCAGAAAAAGGCATAGAATTTGAAGAATTAGTTCTAGGGAGTGACTATACTGATCTAACCTTACGGGCTATATCGGCAGGTAGTTCAGTACCACAGATTTTTATCGATGGCGATTTAGTAGGTGGATCTGATGATCTAAAAGAATGGCTTAGTGAGTAACACTTATTTTTAAACTATAAATATACAAAGAACAATAACGACTAAATACACAGAAATACACATTGTTTCTCTCTGTGTATTTAGTGCTTAGGTTTCTTTACAAAGCAATCAAGGAAAATAATATGAGCAATCACTTTGATATAATCGCAATTGGCGCAGGTAGCGGTGGACTTTCAATCG
Source organism: Leucothrix mucor (assembly GCA_011322515.1). Lineage (GTDB taxonomy): Bacteria > Pseudomonadota > Gammaproteobacteria > Thiotrichales > Thiotrichaceae > JAGLBW01. Next base: position 3,324 of record DRMS01000322.1, on the reverse strand, counting down.
CAGAAAGAGCAGCGGCTTATGGTGCAAAAACGGCGGTTATTGAAGCAGGAGAATTAGGCGGCACTTGTGTCAATGTTGGCTGTGTACCTAAAAAAGTGATGTGGTATGGCGCATCGGTAGCGCACGCTCTAAAAGACGGCAAAGATTACGGTTTTGATGTCACTATTCGTGAGCTTGACTGGAAAAAACTCGTTGCTAAAAGAGAGAATTTTATAGGCGGCATTATCGACTGGTATCAGGACTATTTAACCGAATCAAACGTTGAGGTTATTGAAGGATTTGCTACGTTTATTGATGATAAAACATTAGAAGTTGATGGCGAGCAATACACGGCTGATCATATTGTGATAGCAACAGGTGGCCGTCCTATTGTACCAAGTGATATCGAAGGTGCTGAGCATGGTTTAACCTCCGATGGCTTCTTTGAAGAACTTGATGAAGTACAGCCCAAAAAAATAGTGGTTGTTGGTGGCGGATATATCGCCTTAGAATTTGCGATGCTAATGAATGGACTAGGTTCTGATGTATCGGTTTTGCATCAAGGTTGGCCTGTAATGGAAGGCTTTGACTCTATGATTCAAACCAACCTACGTCGCCAAATGGAAGCAGATGGTATTGATCTCAATGATGATGGAATAATAGAAAAAATAGAAAAAGTTGCAAATAACAATCTAACGATTCACTTTAAAGATGGTAGCCAGATAGACAATGTTAATGCCTTAATCTGGGCGATTGGTCGTCTACCCAATACAGATAATTTAGGGATTGAAAATACCCGTGTCGAGCTTGATAAGCGCGGCATGATCGTGGTTGATGATGAAGAAAAAACAACAACCGATGGTATTTATGCAATAGGTGATATTATTGGTAAAGCACCACTAACGCCTGTTGCAATTGCCGCAGGTCGGCGGCTAGGGGACCGCCTCTATGGTGGCAAGCCAGATCGAAAAATGTCTTATGATAATATTGCCACTGTCATGTTTACCCACCCCCCCATAGGTACGATTGGCATGAGTGAAGAAAAAGCGCGTGCTGAATACGGTGATGAAATTAAAACTTATAAAACAGAATTTGTGCCACTTTATCATCAAATGACGCACAATAAAGTCAAAACAGCCATGAAGTTAGTCGTTTTAGGCGAAGAAGAAAAAATTATAGGTTGTCATATTATGGGCTTAGGTGCTGATGAAATGTTACAAGGATTTGCCGTTGCTATCCGCATGGGCGCTACCAAGCAAGATTTTGATGACACCATTGCAATTCATCCTGTCAGTGCTGAAGAGCTAGTAACAATGAAATGATTTTCAGCAATTCTCAACTTAACCCAAAGCACCTGTAACTCTGTTTTCACAAGGCAGAAATTGGTATCTCCAGCCCCACCACCATAATCTCAAATAGCTGATATAGCTATCAAAAAAGGTGTATCGTGTTGAGAAGTCTCAAGTTCAGCTCAGGGGGCTAGTTCCCTGAGCTTGTCGAAGGGGGTGGGTGAATAGCAGAAACATTAACTATCCCACCTTAAACTGGTAGCCGTCTTATCTATCTAACGCCTCAAATCACGCTGGTGTTTCTTTCCAAATTAAGAAAAAATGAAAATTTACATTGTCCTAAATCAACACCCCATCAGATTAGGGACTTTATGTATAGACATTCATTTATTAAATTTCCGCACCCTTCAACTCCGCTCAGGGAGCTGTACCCTGAGCGGAGTCGAAGGGTGCAATTATTTATGTAAAAAACTATATACTAGGCAGTGTGTAGACGTTACTGGGCTTAAGTGTAGGAATCGCAATAAAGCTAACAAAATTTTTGACGTTTATTTTTCAAGCTCCAGGGTATTGTTGAGGCACATAGCAGGGCTATGCAACAATAATGTAAAAGATCGGAAAATAAATGAGAAAATGTTAGATTTATTGTGTCCTCCTATTTATAGTCAATAAACATTGTTTAGCTATAATTGGATTCAAGATAGAACTAATCGCGTTGATTAACGTCCTTATTAATAGTTTTTCTATTAAGCTGTGATTTATGTATGTTTGGTTAAAGTTACAAGTTGCCTATTTTAAGAATAAGCAACTTAAGCTGATAAAAAATAAAAAAAGGGGTTTCAATGCTTCCACAAAGAACATTAAAAAAGACTGTTAAGACAGTCGGTATAGGCTTGCACTCAGGTAAAAAAGTTGAATTAGCACTGTGTCCAGCAGCTGCTAATACAGGCATTATATTTCGTCGCGTAGACCTTGATCCTATTATTAACATAAAAGCAGAAGCAGAGATGGTTGGCGAAACGATGCTAAGCACTACGCTAGTCAAGGATGGTGTCAAGGTATCCACTATTGAGCATATTATGTCTGCATTGGCGGGATTGGGGATTGATAACGCCTATGTTGATATTAATGCGATAGAAGTACCAATTATGGACGGTAGTGCCGCGCCTTTTGTTTTCTTAATTCAATCAGCGGGTATTGAAGAACAATTTGCCGCAAAAAAATTTGTTAAAATCATCAAGCCCATTAAATTTGAAAATAAATATGGCTGGGCAGAGCTGACTCCTTTTAATGGCTTTAAAGTTGACTTTGAAATTGATTTTGAACATCCTGCGGTTAAAGAAACACGTCAGTATCTATCCTTAGATTTATCAAACCAGTCCTACGCACAAGAGATAAGTCGTGCTAGAACCTTTGGCTTTATGCGTGATGTTGAATTAATGCGATCAAAAAATATGGGTTTGGGAGGAAGTCTAGCAAACGCTGTTGTGTTAGATGATTTTCGCATTTTAAACCAAGATGGTCTGCGCTATGAAGATGAGTTTGTAAAACATAAAATGCTAGATGCCGTTGGTGATCTATACACCATAGGTCATGGCATTATTGGCGCGTATCATGGGCACAAATCAGGTCATGCGATTAATAATCTTCTCCTGCGTGAATTATTAGCCCAGCAAGACTCGTGGGAAATTATAACACTAGGACAGGAAAATAAAGCACCCGTTTCACTTGCTGGCGATTATGAGTTTGCATAAATAGTTAGGAAGTTCCAAGCAATGATTCTAACATTTTGCTTATTTATTTTCCTATTCTCTGTCTTATCGTTGCGTAGCTTGCGTTTCGTAAGAATCAAATGAGTTGAAATAAAAATCCTGTGGTAAGTTTCAGATATTATTAATATCCTTAGTCTTAAAAGCAATATTCACAAAAGTATAGCGTTTCTTTAGCCGCTATTATTTTCAAAGTCTTTGAAAGTTAAGAAAAAACAAAACCACCTAATCCAGTATTTCCTAATATTATGTTTTTCTGTTAAACTCGAAGGGTTTTCCCCCGTTAG
>DRMS01000321.1 GCA_011322515.1 Leucothrix mucor | reverse complement strand
TCGCCTGCCCTTGTGCTCTTGGCTTAGCGACCCCTATTTCGATTATGGTTGGTGTAGGGCGTGCGGCAGAAAATGGTATTTTGATTCGTAATGGCGAAGTATTACAACAAGCCAGTCATTTGACCACCATAGTGCTGGATAAAACAGGGACATTAACCGAAGGAAACCCACAACTTACCCATATTTTTCCCGCAAATAATACATCAGAAGAAGTAGTACTCTCTCTAGCTGCTAGCCTAGAAATGAACTCTGAACATCCATTAGGCATCGCTATTATCAATAAAGCCAAAGCCGATCATATTGACTATCAAGCCGCTACAGAATTTAGCAGTATCGAAGGTCGCGGCATCCAAGGGCAAGTCAATCAGCAAACCCTTTGGCTAGGCAATGCAGAATTAATGCATGATCAAAATATAGCGCTGGATACGATAAGTAAGCAAGCTGAAACATTAGCAGAGCAAGGTGCAACGCCTATTTATCTTGCCACAGAAGGTAAACTACTTGCACTACTCGGTATTTCAGACCCTATTCGCAGTGACTCAAAACAAGCCATTCAACGCCTTCACGCACTAGGACTAAAAACGGTTTTACTCACAGGTGATCATGCAAAAACAGCACAATTTGTTGCCACACAATTAGGTATAGATGAAGTCATCGCTGACGTTATGCCCGCCGATAAAATTGAAAAAATTCGTTCATTACAAGCACAGAATGAAATTGTCGCGATGGTAGGTGATGGCATCAACGATGCACCCGCCCTCACCCAAGCAGATATAGGAATTGCCATCGGCACAGGCACGGATGTTGCTTTAGAAGCAGCTGATATTGCCCTAATGAGTGCATCCATTGACGGTGTATCAAAAATCATTGCCTTATCCAAAGCCACCATGAAAAATATTAAGCAAAATTTATGGGGTGCATTTATTTATAATCTCATTGGCATACCGATTGCCGCAGGTGTTTTATTTCCTTTTTTTGGAATTTTATTGAGTCCTATTATTGCAGCGACAGCAATGAGTATGAGCTCAGTTACAGTGGTTAGTAATGCGCTTAGGCTGGGGAAGATTAAGATATAAGCAACACCTTTGCAGACAGACAATTCATTTGCTAAAGAATACCCTAAAATATCCCCCTGATTTTCACCTACAAAATACAATACTAATTCATTATGAGCCGTATAATCCTATTTTTGATCTTTATTATTAGTGTTGTCGCCATTGTCTTTTTACTACGTTACCTTTGGAATAAGTTTTCAGGGGCAGTTACTCATGTCATTGAAAAAAGTTCAGACATGGCAATGGAGCAACAAGAGAAGTGGAAGCTACGTGAGAAACGTAAAAAGCTTCCCAACGAAATTCAAAAGCTTATCGTGAAATATGAAGAGCTGTTAGAGTCAAACGATGAGTTATCAGAACATTGGCAAGGCGCGATGGAGCCTGTTTATAAAGCACTAGGTGATATTGTGCATATATTGACCTCAGCCCCTAAAAAAGTAAATAAAGTGCGTACACTCCTTAGCGTTAGCCTGCCTGCTTTGGAAAAGTTTATTGCTACCCTTAACACTAATCAGACGTTTATGGATGAAGCTGAAGCTAAAAAGGCACAGCAAAATATTGATGTCATTCACAAAGACTTACAACAGCATGAGCTCACATTACAAAAATCACGACGCTTTGATTTTGATGTACTGATGGATGTTATTAAAATTCGCTTGAAACGCGATTAATAATTTTATCTCCCTGCGCGGTATCCTTCACTAGAAAAAATAGGATTCCAGTAGTACGGCAAATGCTGATACTGCTGTTTGCTAATCAAACTGATGACTTTCATCATCAATGGCATTTCCCACAACGTTTCTACCATAAAATAACTTCCACACTCCCATCCTATGCAATTAAAAAAAATACTTATCCAAAACAATCAACAATTACAACAAGATTTCACGAATGGCATTGCAATCAAGCAATTGCTACATAAACGCAGTGATCTCATTGACTCCATCCTCATCGACCTATGGCAACAAAATAAGTTGGCTGATACTCATATTGCTTCATTAGTCGCGGTAGGCGGTTATGGTCGTCGTGAAATGCATCCCGCATCCGATATTGATTTATTAATCTTGCTCAATGCTGAACCTGATACACAAGAGCAGGCATTATTGTCTGATTTTATTACGACTCTTTGGGATCTGGGTTTGGAGATTGGACAGAGTGTCCGCACTTTAGATGAGTGTATTGAGGAGGCAGAGAAAGATTTAACCATAATTACTAATCTAATGGAGTC
>DRMS01000320.1 GCA_011322515.1 Leucothrix mucor | reverse complement strand
GGGATAAAAAAGCAAGTTAGAGATCGGGAAGCTCTTTCGTGCTTGTTCCTAAGTTACTGAGAGCGCCTTTGTGTCCGTAAACAACCCCTTTCAAGATAATATTTTGTACTAAAATATAGTTATTTAGCAGATAAATATGTTTAGTCAAATAATAGATAAGTTTATAGAGAAAAGCTCCATTACCATTATTGAGTAAGGGTTATTAGAACACTTACTCAATAAAGACAAGCTCGATAAGTGGTTTGAAAACAAGAGGGGGACTCAATATACTCGGGAACTTTTATTTTCTTCTGTCATTGATATTATGCTGTCAGTTGTTTGCCAAGTAAGATCCAATGTTCACGTTGCCTTCCAAAAAGCAGACCACATTAAGGTTTTAAAAGCCTCGTTATATAATAAAATCAAGGGGATGTATTCACATCTTATTGGCTCTTTAGTCCGTGATATTGCTTCTAAATCAGAAGCATTAATAAAAAAATGAAAGCAGAACATCCTACTTTGATAAAAGGCTATAGATAGAACTCATTGATGGAAACTGTATTGAAGCAACGGAACATCGTCTTAAACCGTTGAGAAAAATAGCGAGTGGCGCTTTGCCTAGTAAATCATTGGTTGTTTTTGATCCTCAACTTGATCTTGCTATTGATGTTTTTCCAGCTACCAGTTTAAACTGGGACAGTTAATGTTTCTGCTATTCACCCGCACCCTTCGACAAGCTCAGGAAGCGGTGTCCTGAGTCTACCGAAGGGCCTAGTTCCCTGAGCTTGTCGAAGGGTGCTGGTTGTTTGCTATGACGTTACTTGTACCACCTTAAGTTGGTAGCCATTATAGAGATGCATGGTGATTTTAATCATCCTAAGCCTGACCCCACTCTAAGGTTTAAGAAATAACCAAAGCAATCCAAGATATTCATGCAATGCCTGTTCTGTTTTTTCCAGATGATCTGATCGAAAAATACTATTAATACCATCCTCCTCTGGGCGATTAAAATCACCAGGAGCAGCAATAGGGTTGGTTCCTTCACGCTGAAAAAGTTTCATTGCTCTGGGCATATGGTAGGCGGAAGTTACTAGTAAAAAGGGTTTGCTGCCGATACGTTTTTTTAGTGCTTGCGCTTCATCTTTGGTATCTTTTGCTTCACTTTGCATAAGGATATTTTCTTTTTTAACACCTGCTTCTTGAAGCAGTCGCGCTGTTTTAAAGGCTTCTGATTCAATATCATATAAAGATCGACCTGAGGTAATAATAGTGGCATTGGGCATTTGCTGATAGAGCCTGATCACTTCCCATGCCCTGCGCTCTTTATCGCCGCCTAAAAACAAAATATATTCTACATTAGCAGGTATTTTCTCTAGTCTGCTGTATTGCTTTTCTAGCGGGTTGATTAGAAGGTTTGAGATGGGAGCAGAGGTGATAAGTGCAGTCCATAGCATCATTGCCACCATATAGCGTTTTGCTTTTTTAATATGCCCTTTATGTAGTGACCACAATGCCATTGCACTTAGCAATATGGCAATAGTTAAAGGCATGAGAAGAAAGGAAATGCCTTTTTTAATTAAAAAACCTATACTCATTTTTTTATTTACTCTAAACACGAAGAGAGGAGTAAGTATAATCGCATTCACTCATAAAGACTAAAACTAGTAGCACTTCTTCTGACCATGCGCTAAGTAGAAAGTCATAGCAAAAAAATATAAGCATTTGAATATTATTTATTATTTTCAATCAAAGTCATCAAGGAGTAATAAAAAAATGATCACTAATAATAATTCCACACAAACAGATGAAACCCTTAAAGTTATTTCTAGGGCGATTGAAAATTGTGAGAAAAAAGCAATAAAAGATCAACTAGCTTTATTAAATGCTGCTGAAATTGCGCATATTTTTAATGCGCTACCCGCCGCTGATCGTCCCTGCTTATTTGAATCTATTCCTGATGGGCTAAGCGGTGAAGTGCTACTGCATATGAGTGAAGTCGCAGCAACCGAATTAGCCGATGAAATAGACATTGCAACCTTGCATCATGCGACTAAAAAAATGGATACCGCCGATGTTGCTGAATTGCTAGATGAGGTTTTCGATAAAGAAACGGCTGATGATTTGCTTGATAATATGGGGGCAGGTCGTCGTCAGCGTATTGAGTTAAATCTAAGCTATGAAGAAGACACCGCAGGTCGTTTGATGCACACAGATGCCATCACTATACGCAGTGATGTCACGCTGGGTACGGTGCAACGTTATTTACAGCGACATGATAATGTACCAAAGGATACCAATGTTTTAATGGTTGTTGATCGAGATAATCACTTTAAAGGTGCTCTTTACATTCTAAATCTTATCCTCCACTTACCTGATACCTTAGTTGCCGATGTAATGGAAACTGACTGGCGTACTATCAGCCCAGAAACACCCGAAAAAGAGGTGATTAGAGCGTTTGAAGATCATGATTGGTACAGCGCTCCTGTGACGGATGAAAATGGATTGTTTTTAGGGCGTATTGTGGTAGATGATGTTATTGACTCCATGCGTGATGAAGCAGACCACCATATGCTAGGTTCAGTTGGTCTAGATGATGATGAAGATTTATTCGCCCCCATTCTCCCTAGCGTTGGCAGACGCACCATTTGGCTAACCCTAAATTTACTAACCGCATTCCTCGCTTCTTGGGTTATTGGTCTATTTGAAGCCACCTTAGATAAAGTAGTTGCCTTGGCGGTACTGATGCCTATCGTCGCCAGCATGGGAGGTATTGCAGGTAGTCAAACCCTAACTCTAACCATACGTGGTCTGGCAATGGGACAAATTGTTAGTAGCAACACCCATTCATTGATTAAAAAAGAATTGGGCATAGGCATAATAAACGGTCTGCTTTGGTCTTTAGTAGTCGCAATTGCAGCTTATTTATGGTTCGATATTCAAATAGCGATGGTGATTGGAGCTGCTTTAATTTTCAATATGATCGCAGCAGCCTTGGCAGGAATTATTGTGCCGTTGATGTTGCATCGCATGAAAATTGACCCTGCACTATCTGGAGCGGTTATTTTAACAACCGTTACCGATGTGGTTGGCTTTATGGCTTTTCTCGGATTGGCTACGTTGTTTATTGTTTGAGAGATTTTAGTATAGTAGCCTTCAATGCTTAACAAAATTAGCCCACGACCAAAAAACTAAAGCTTTCATTCCTGACTTTTGGTCTATTTTATTGTTTAAAACTATGTCCCTGACGATGCAAGTAATTTATCCATTTGAATAAAAAACGATTTAAGCGCCAGCGGCAGAGTAACACGCTATCAGTATCTTTCTCCCAGCGGCGAATATTCTTTTTTGTAAAATGGCAATGACGACTAACGACATCAGCTTGACGGGAGTCGTGATAGACCTGTATTTTTAAATCAGGTCGTTTTTCTTCGTTATCAAACAGATATGTCATTATAAAAATGGTAGTATGTTGCGCGCGTTCTAGAACCTTTATGCGAACAGGAACGCCACCTGTGGATAGTATCGAGATTGATTCATCAGGAAGTGCTCTGATATCGCCACAAAGCAGGCGAAGGCGTATATAATTTACCTCGTACATTTCCATTAAATCAGCAAATGATTGAGGACGGGGCGCAAAGGTTGGTTGTTTCTGTTTTTCTAAAATCATCATCTAATAATATTAGCAAATTATAAGTTTTAATATGAAAAAAAATAATATTCGAATCAATATTAATAAAATCAAGCCATTCAAAGATCAGAAACCGGGTACTTCTGGCTTAAGAAAGCCCGTAAAGCAGTTTCAGAATCAGGATTATTTGCAGGCATTTATTCAGTCTATTTTCAATAGCTTGCCTGAGCTAGAAGGCTCTACGCTTATACTGGGAGGCGATGGACGCTATTTTAATCGTGAAGCAATACAAATAATCTTGCGTATGGCGGCTGCGAACAAAGTCGGTAAAATAATTTTGGGTCAAGCGGGTATATTATCTACACCTGCTGCCTCTCATCTGATTACAAAATATAAAGCACTGGGTGGGATTATTTTATCTGCTAGTCACAATGCAGGCGGGCCGCTAGGTGATTTTGGGGTTAAATTTGATACTGCAAATGGGGGACCTGCGCCCGAACAATTGACTGAAGAGATCTTTATTATCAGCTCAAGCCTGCGTGAATATAAAATTATTGATATTAATCCTGTACCGTTTGACAAGATTGGGCAGTATAAGCTACTGGATTTGGAAATTGAAGTGATTGATGCGGTGGATGACTATGCGCAATTAATGGCGAGTATTTTTGATTTTGATAAAATCTCTGCGTTATTAACATCCGATAATTTTTCAATGTGTTTTGATGCAATGCATGCGGTGACAGGTCCTTATGCAACTCGTATTCTTGAGGAGCAACTCGGAGCGCCTCAAGGTACCGTTATTCGTTCACGACCTTTACCAAATTTTGGTGGTGGGCATCCTGATCCAAATTTAGTACATGCAAAACAATTAGTTGAGACGATGTACCATGAAGAGGGTGCTCCTAATTTTGGTGCGGCCTCTGATGGCGATGGTGATCGTAATATGATAATGGGTGATTATTTCTTTGTAACGCCTAGTGATAGTCTCGCTATTATGGCTGCCAATGCGCATTTAATTCCTGCCTATAAAGATGGACTTAAAGGGGTTGCACGCTCAATGCCAACCAGTGAGGCAGTGGATAAAGTTGCTGATAAAATGGGCTTAAAATGCTACGAAACCCCCACAGGGTGGAAGTTTTTTAGTAATTTACTTGATGCAGGTAACATTACGCTCTGTGGTGAAGAAAGCTTTGGCACAGGCTCTCATCATGTTAATGAGAAAGATGGGTTATGGGCGGTTCTATTCTGGTTAAATATTTTGGCTGAACGTAATGACTCAGTAGAGCATATTGTGCGTCAGCATTGGGCTGAGTATGGTCGTAATTACTATACGCGCCATGATTATGAAAAATTGCCCTTCCAATCAGCGGAGTCTTTATTTAATAATCTTTATGACAATCTTAAACAACTGCCAAATAAGCAGTTTAAAGAACTCACCGTAGCGAGTGCAGATAGCTTTACTTATATTGATCCGATTGATGGTTCTGCCAGTGATAATCAAGGCATTCGCATTATTTTTGAAGATGGCTCACGTATTATTTTCCGCCTTTCAGGAACAGGAACCAGTGGAGCTACATTACGTGTTTATATTGAAAGATATGTAACCGATCTGAGTCAGTTTGATTTTGATACGCAAGAAGCACTTTCTACACTTATCCATACTGCTGAGTTTGTAGCTGATATTAAAGGTTATACGGGCAGAACTAAACCTACTGTTATTACCTAAATATAAAATTATCACTTTTTTTATTCACTTTTTATAGCTTTTAATTTATTGATTTATATCAGTAGAATATTTTACTTTCAAGCTAGAGTTCAAAATATCGAAGGTATTGTAATTAACATTATTAATTAAGTGGGAGGGAATAATAAATCTAATATTTTTCTCATTTATTTTGTTAGATTTATTATTCCCTCCTACTTAGAAGCTCTAGATAAATCAATTTACCCTTTTGTTTTTATCCAAGAAGCTGAGCATGGCAATCCTATTTTATCCTTGATTGAATAATCTCTCTCGTTGCGTAGAATAACTCTGTGCCAGCAGTTCCCGCTCTAATTTAAGGTAAACAACGGTAGCAAGCCATTTGATTGAAAATTAGCAAACCACTGCTATTTTTAGAGCCTTAATGTAGTACAGTCTACGGCATGAGCGGGAATCGCTGACTCTGTGCCTATTAAAGCTTTTAATTTTCACTAAAGTTCAGGCAAATCCTAAGATAATCCAATCAGAAATAAAATGCTTGTCTAATAGGGAAATTTGATTTCTTTAAAAATCCCTTGGGGCTATTTAACTAACATTGCATGCGATTTAATCGGATTAAATATTAAACATAGTAATAATTATTAAGCAAATAAATAAGGCTATTTATCGTTTAAACTGTCTAATTGTCGTTATTTTTTAAGATAAAACATACCTTTTCATTCAATGTTGTAAACACCTATATTTTGTGATGTATAAATACAACAGATAATATTGATATAACCATCTTATACTTTGCCTCCAGAGATTAAGCGTTATTGCTGAACTCTGGAAGGTACAAAGGAAGGTGGCTTTATGTAAGTCAAATTCTATTGTGCAAATATTATACTTAGGAAGAGTATGTAATATGTCAGTATTAGGCTTTTTAGGAGCTAGACATCTGGTTTCACGGACAGGGATTGGTGAAGAGTGGGATGTCATTAATAAAGTTAGCAAGCTCACTATACATCAAGCAGTTAACCAATTTTTAAAACAAAATAACCAACGAACCCCAGCTATACCAAAATTTAGCTCTTGGAAAAAGATGGATGCATTGCAAAATAATCCATATCGGAATATGTATTATATAGCGCGCCGTATTGGCAAACTTGAAGGAGCTAAGTTGCAAACGTGGTGGGTTAAGCATTTATTAACCACTAAAACACCCTTTTTAGAGCGTATGACTCTATTTTGGCACAATCATTTTCCCTCCTCGATTTTAAAAACCAATCAAGCCAGCTTCCTGCATAGACAGAATCTATTATTTCGCCGACGTGCCTTAGGAAATTATGGCACGTTACTGCGTGAAGTGGCCAAAGACCCCGCCATGTTGTTGTATTTAGATGGTCAGACCAACACCAAAGAAAGTCCTAATGAAAACTTTGCGCGTGAGGTATTAGAGCTATTTACATTAGGGCGTGGATATTATACACATGCAGATGTTGTGGAAGCTGCAAAAGCATTTACAGGTTGGGGGATTAATAAACAAGGAAAGTTTATTAATGATATCACACAGCATGATAACAGTATTAAAACCTTTCTCGGTCAGCGGGGAAATTTTAATGGTGATCAGATTATTAATATTTTACTTAAGCATCCGCGTACTGCCGAAGTGATAGCAGAAAAGATGTGGAAAGAATTTATTAATATTTCTACACCAAATCCTCGCACTGTAAAACGGTGGGCAAAGGTGTTTCGTGATGCTAACTACAATACCTCTACTTTATTACGTGCAGTATTAACCAGTGAGGAATTTTGGGATAAACGCAATCGGGGTACATTAATTAAGTCTCCAATTCAATTAGCCATCGGTACTTTACGTACACTGCCTTATAAATTACCGCGTCGTGGCATTGAACGTAGCCTTAATATTTTAGGGCAAGGTGTTTTTAAGCACCCCAGTGTCAAAGGATGGCCAGGTGGTTCAGACTGGATTAGTACTCAGTCAATTTTAATTCGCACTGCGCTAATGCAAGATTTAAGTGGTACAAAATTTAATCCTAATGGATTTATAGAAAAGAAATTACCAAAGGTATCAGGAGAGCGCTTGCAGCAATGGTTACTACCAACGGAGCCACTTACGCAGTTCGACCTTAACAGGGATAGACAACGTGTTGTTCGTGATCTTGTTTTAGACCCTGCTTATCAGGTTTGTTAGCCCATCATTAAAATGGAGAAATGATATGATGGATCGTAGAGATTTTATAAAATACAGTAGCTTAATTACAGCAGCTGGTATTCTTCCCGAATGGGCATTCGCCGCAGGCAAACCACAACGTCAGAATAAAATATTAATTTTAGTGGAGTTAAAAGGTGGTAATGATGGTTTTAATACCTTAGTGCCGCACCATGACCCACTCTATAAAGAATACCGTGGCAAAATTGCTTTATTACCCCGTCAAACCATTCCACTAAGAAATGCAGGGGGCAGGGCGTTAGCACCTAGCCTAAAAGCTATCGCTCCCTTATGGAATGATCACCAGATGGCATGGATTGAAGGGGTAGGTTATCCTAATTCAGTGCTTTCACATTTTCGTTCAATTGATATTTGGGACACCGCATCGAATGCTAACGAAGTACTAAATGATGGGTGGTTATCAAAGCTACTACCGAACTATAAAAAAGGATTGCATGGCATTGCAATTAATCCTGGGCAAGTAGATTTAGGACCGCTTGAAGGCACAAATATAAATAGTGTTACTATGCAAAATCCATTGACATTTTTGAGTCAGGCACGTTATGTAAAGGACATTAAAACCTCTCGTCAAACAGCCGCATTAGCACATATCACCAATAAACAACACCAGCTACATGATGTCAGCAAGCAGATTAATAAAAGTATTGGCAAAAGAGGAGCTGCCCTCAATGTAATGCGTCGTGTTCGTGGTGAAGTTGGGCATAGTCTGGAATCGGTTGCTGAAATGATTGTCAATGGTGTCGACTCCCCTGTCTATAAGGTCACCCAAGGTGGTTTTGATACCCATGCAGATCAATTAGGAGCTCATAATAATGCGTTATTTCAGTTATCAGAAGGTTTAGCTGCCTTTGTTGCTGCGATGAAGCGTTATAAAATGTGGGATAATGTGTTAATTGTCACCTACTCAGAATTTGGGCGACGCGCAAAAGTAAATAAAAGTGCAGGCACAGATCATGGAACCGCATCTGCACATATGGTATTAGGTGGGAAAGTACGAGGTGGGCGAATTTACGGCAAACATCCAGACCTTTCCAAATTAGATGAAAATGGCAATGTACACTACACCACCGACTTCCGTTCACTATACGCAACCATAGGGCGAAGATGGTTAAGGCAGTCTACGCCTTGGAATAAATTTGGTACGATACCTTTTATTTAGTCGTAAGCTAGTAACTGAGGTTACGCAGTTAAGTGTTTTTTTACCACGAAAGCACGAAATGATAGATAAACCTTTCTCATATTTTATGTTAATTGTGTAGTCTCTAGTTCCCTATCCATCCCTCGTTCTCATACTCCTGCGTGGGATCGCATACGGATAGTTGCTATTGCTCGTACGATGAAAACCTTAAGCAATGGACAGAGCATCTGGAAGTCATTACGCTCGCAGAACAATGGGTACGCAAGAAAGGGATAACCTGTAAGACAGGAGAAGCATTAAAAGATTGTTATCAGCAAGCCCTTCCTGAATTACACCATGCCCACTCCATTTTCTTAAAAGAAAGTCTGATTGATTTTGTAAAAACACAGGGAAGTGCTTGCAAGCAGGATGAGAAACAACTTGGAAGCAGTGAAATCATTGAATCTGCTTTTGGCACGCAAAAATACCTTGAGCGAAACTATGCCAAGGAGGGATTTACCAGCCTGATATTAGGAATAGGTGCATTGGTTGGAAAAATTACCGTTGATACGGTCAAAGAGGCTCTATCATCTACCCCT
>DRMS01000319.1 GCA_011322515.1 Leucothrix mucor | reverse complement strand
CTTACCAGTAACACCTATTCAGAGTTTGACCTAACCGAAGTGGTAGCGTAAAAGCTCCTAATAATCCGAATCACATTGTTATTCAAAACAAAGCAAGCTTTTCATAACCTCTCCAATTGCTTCAAACCCACTATGCTTATTTTGCAATTCCTCCAATAACGGTAAACTCTCACTAATCGCCTGTTCTATCTGCTCTTCAATTTTATTAATCTGTGCCTGATTCAATAGGCAATGTTGTCGTGCAAAATTATGCAATACTTTCTGCTTAGGCCAGTGCTTACTGCTTGTGAGGGTTAATGCCATTGTGTCATTTTTTATATAGGGAATGGTGCTGACTAGATCATAAAATGGAGCTAGTCTTCTGCTGCTTTCAGGGACTTGATGTTGCTGATAATGTTTGAGTGAGTTGTATTGAATGCCGATATTTTTAAGGTGTGCATCGCCATTGCGGATACGTATATTGAGTAGGGTCAGTTTAAATAGATCAGCTAAGTCTTGTGCTTGATATTCTGCGGAGACGTAAGTACGAATAGTATTGGCGCATTGTTCGATACTGCTGTCATATTTCTGTTTTGTGCCTTTTCCTTGTAATACGCAAAAGTCTTCAAAGCCTTTTGTATTGCCCTTATCATCTAAATCAAAGCGTTTGCTTATCAAGAGTTTGCCATTGTCGCTAAGATAGGTTTTTGGTACGTTTAAACCTGCTCGTTTAGCAATATCCATACAAATATATTCATTACAGGCGAGGTGAGGATAGTCATCACCCCAGCTTTTTACAATGTAATGTTTGGCGGGTAGGGTGAGATGACTTTGTATATCAATCAATACTTTAGGTTGAACACCTGCAACGCCTGAGCTTTGTGCATAACGTGATAATAGCTGGTTAAAGAGTTGAGCATCTTGATGATTTAGCAGATCATCAAGTTGTAATTCTGATTCTGTTTGTGAGGCGACTTTTTTCCCTGCTAGGCTGTAGGCAATACGACCTATTTGGTTTGCTCCTAAAATAGTCAGCATGGTGAGGTCGTCACTGCCATATTGTTTTGCCGTTGCCCGTTCTATGGCTTCACGCAATGCGCCTTCGGGTAAATTCATTTGAAAAATAGGGTGCAAGCCATTGTGACTGTAGCTTTCATTACGCAGTGGCATGATGAGAGAAAGTGCTTCATCTGCATCGGGGTGATAGCTTATGGTGTGCCTATTATTGTCGGCAGTTAGTCTTGCAGTGGGCTGTTTTGATAGTGGTTTTAGGTGAATATCAATATCAGGCATGGCTATTTCCCTTGCTCATTTTGTAGATCATCTAGTGTGGGTAGTCCGATTGATTTGCAATCGAGCGTCATTCCAAACTGCAGTAATACCCGCTCAACTTTGCGTATCCCTAAGTCTTGATAGTCATTGCGCTCTAGTGCGCCAATAGTTGTACGATCAAGGTGGCATATATTGGCTAAGTGTTGCTGAGTCCAACCTCGTTGCTTGCGTTGTGTGCGGATCGTTTGGCTAATGGTATCTAACATAATGATTTTCTATTTTGATGAATATAATCACCATATCATGCTTTTATCCATTTTATGATGATTATTTTCATCATTAAGATATTTCAGAGACAAGTCAACCGATCTAAAAAACAAACTGGAAACTAATATTTCACTTTTTTGAAAAATTGGAATACTATATTTCAAACTACTAACCATTTCCCCTATG
>DRMS01000318.1 GCA_011322515.1 Leucothrix mucor | reverse complement strand
TAACCCAACAATTAATCTTAAAATCTGTTGGGTTACGTTGCCTCACTAGCTCGGCAAGCTAACCCAACCTACACAAGCCTGTCCCGCTTTAATTTATGCAAAGAGGTACTATATTTTAAGCACCAACAGAATCCGTTATAAACAGACATTTTTTTAAATCAGCCCCCTTTGAAAGATAGAATAATATCAAAGCTATTTGGAGTTTTCTGGCTTAAAAACTGGGGCATCGAGTGTTATAAATCATGCCAAATTTTCACTATAACTTAACTCCATATTAATACTACAAGCTGAATGCTATACTCTATGCACTTTAATAACCACTCCATAATTTCTTATGAAAGCAGAACTTCAATTTTTTATGCTCCCTTCTGATGCAAAGGATTTTATTAACTTTGCTAAAGATCATATTGAAACCATCACAGCAGATAATCACTTTGCGATTGGTGATTGCCTGCTTGAGTTTCAACCTTCAGAATTAATAGAAAACACACTGACTGTTGGGACATTATCCATAAATTCAGGCGGATTAGATGATGGTTGTCGTGATCATCTGTTTGCTAATAAAACCTATCGCATTTTACGCAACTGGATTAAAGATCATTATGATAACCGCCTTAGTAGCTGGATAGAAACCCAAGAAAGTAACATTGGACGTACTCGTAATCAGTGGTTAGCACCAGATGCTAAACGCTGGAAGCAACAAAATAATGATGCAGTAATGCGCTTTTCACTCCAAAGTCCTGTCTTTTTTAGTATTGCTCCAGAATTTTCAAATATGGGTAGTATTGAGCCTAAAGGAGAAAAATTTAAGGCGCGCAGCTAATACCTACTCAAGTTTCGGAGTTCATTTTAGCTAAAAATGACCTGTAATGTATTGATTTACAGTTCATATTGTCCTTATTGATCTTAAAAAGTCTCTTGTTTGACTTTTTAATGTTTCGGAAAAACAAAGTTTTTGAAACAAGTTGTATAGATTAATATTATTACGCATATTGATTTATTGAATAATGATGTGATTTTGTCTTTTTGCCCAAAGGGCATCATGTTCTTACCTCTCAAGGAAGTTTTAAGTAATGAATTTACCCATATTGCACAGATTTTTTCTCCTGATTGGAGTGTGTCAAGAGACGGATAGTCGTTTTAAGCAACGATTGCTAGGATTCAAGCAGGGGCAAAAGGGCAAGCAATATGGGTAAATTTATTGCTTGGAACTTCCTTACTGTACTTAAAATTGTTTTTTAGAATTTTGTATAGTTATATGAGCAAGAGTAGGGCTATTTATTAGACATTATACCGATTTACCATCGTGATATTTTTTGAAGCCTTTTCTGACAAGGTTTACATATTTCACTAGGCATGAAGCCATTGTAAATACAGGTGTTTTAAAATTGGTATAATGTCTAGTAAATAATCTCCTGATAAAAGGAGTGAAAGCTTCAACTTTTTAGCCATCAAAATGAAATTTAACAAGTGAACGCCTATGTATAGTGATCCGCAAGGGGCTAACAGAATATGATGGAACAACATTATGATCGTTGAGTTATGAAAACACTCCTTCTCACTCCCCCCATGACGCAACTTAATACGCCTTATCCTGCAACGGCGTATTTAACAGGTTTTTTGCGTCAACAAGGTTATGCGGTTGCACAACGTGATATGGCAATTGAGTTATTGCTTATGATGCTAACTCAAAAGGGGCTGGATGACATTATTGATATTGTTGAGGATAATGTTGCAGAACTTGATGATGAAGATCTACCTGATTCTATCTACCATTTCTTCACTCATTTTGAGCAAATTAAAGCCTGTATTGAGCCTGTTATCCGCTTTTTACAAGGCAAAGATCCTAGCCTTGCTTTACGCATTTCCTCACGACAATTCCTCCCTGAAGGTGCTAAGTTTGATGGCTTAAATGACATGCAACAGGCAGTTGCTGATACCTTGCAATGGGCTTTTGGTGATTTAGGTACACAGGATAAAGCTAAATATCTAGCCACTTTATTTTTGGATGATCTGATTGATGTGATTCACGATGGTGTTGATCCACATTTTGAAATATCGCGCTATGGTGAGCGCTTGGCGGCATCCAACCCGTCCTTTGATGATTTATACAATACCCTAGCGCAAGAAACGAGCTATACCGAAACATGTTTACAACACTTGCTGGATCACTATTTTAGAGATGAAGCGCCCGATATTATTGGTATAACAGTTCCTTTTCCTGGCAATATGCTGGGTGCATTGCAAATAGCTAAATATTGTCGCCAACTCAATCCTAAACTTAAAATTCTGCTAGGAGGAGGGTATGTTAATACCGAATTACGTAGCCTAAAAGACCCTCGCCTCTTTGAATTTGTCGATTATATTTTGCTCGATGACGGTGAGCGCCCGTTATTAAATTTATTCGCCTATCTTGAAGGAAAAAGCTCACAGGATGAGTTAGTACGCACTTTTTATTGGCATAAGGGCGATATTATCTATGCCAATAATACGGACTATAACGATATAGCGCATAAGGACATCGGTACACCGACTTATGATGGTTTGCCGATTGATAATTATTTATCCCTCTGTGAAATGCTCAACCCCATGCATCGCTTATGGAGTGATGGACGTTGGAATAAGCTCACCATCGCGCATGGTTGCTACTGGTCAAAATGTAGCTTTTGCGATATTAGTCTGGATTATATTTCCCGCTACGACGAAGCAGGTGCAGATATTATTGTGCAACGTATTGAAACGCTGATTGCAGAAACAGGGCAGACGGGGTTTCACTTTGTTGATGAAGCAGCACCGCCTAAAGTATTATTCGCAATGGCACAGAAAATTATTGATAAGGGCTTGATTATTACATGGTGGGGAAATATTCGTTTTGAAAAAACTTTTACCCCAGAGAAATGCCAATTATTAGCCGACTCTGGTTGTGTCGCCATTAGCGGTGGGTTAGAAGTCGCCTCTGACCGCTTATTAGCCTTAATGAAAAAAGGCGTAACCGTGCAACAAGTCGCCCGCATTACCAAAGGATTCTCTGATGCAGGGATTTTAGTGCATACCTATTTAATGTACGGCTTTCCCACACAAACTGAAGCTGAAACCATTTTATCACTTGAATATGTACGCCAATTAATGCTCAACCAATGCTTTCACTCCGCCTATTGGCATCGCTTTGCCGCTACAATTCATAGCCCTGTAGGGATGAATCCTAATGAATATAAGGTGACACTTAATCCACCTGATCATGCACCGTTTGCTAATAATGATGTTGATTTTACTGATAAGGTAGAGGTTGACCATGAAATGTTGGGCAAGGGACTCAATAGAGCATTGTATAATTATATGCATGGAATGGGGTTAAACCAGCCGCTCTATCTTTGGTTTGACCAACCTGTAAAATTGCCACAGTTAGCAGATGATTTTATTGAGCAATGTTTGATGACTTAATCCTGTTAGTTGCAGTAGCTTTTCTATTCTCAGGCAGTCTCTTAGCTTATAGCATGCTGTTTTTAGAGCCAAAAGCTAAAGGTTTTGTGTGAAATATACGCACATCAATAGCACACAGTTATCAATTTAAAGCGAGCCTGACCCTAGGGTAGGATGATTAAAACCCTAAATCATCACAACAAAAAGATGATCCTATTTTTGTTCCTTTATCAATCTCACTAAATGCCTTTATTTTTTTGCTCTGTAGTATTTCTCCAAGTTCATCTTTGCACCATTTTGTG
>DRMS01000317.1 GCA_011322515.1 Leucothrix mucor | reverse complement strand
TTGCAAAAGATGCCATTGAAGTTATTAAAACCAAGAAAAATGTACGCTTATTGGAATGCGGAGAATTTAGCGCAGCACAACCACGTTTAGACTATAAACGCGTTAATGGTGGCTTGTTGGTGCAAGAAGCTGATTTAGCACTTTATAATGAACTTACAGTAGTCACCGAACGCGCCCCCAGCGAAGAGGAGATGAAGGATTTATTATTTGCTTGGAAAGTATCTAAATTTGTTAAATCAAATGCCATTGTTTATGCCAAAAATAATATGACCATTGGTGTTGGGGCAGGTCAAATGAGTCGTATCAACTCAGCGCGTATTGCGGGAATTAAAGCAGAGCACGCTAAATTACAGGTGGAAGGTTCTGTAATGGCATCCGATGCCTTCTTCCCCTTTAAAGATGGTATTGAAGCAGCGGCTGAGGCGGGCATTGTAGCGGTTATTCAACCAGGTGGATCAATTCGTGATGAGGACGTAATTGAGGCGGCTAATAAGGCGGGCATGGCGATGATATTTACTAAGATGCGCCATTTTAGGCATTAAAATAATGGGTGATAATATGAATCCATGTAAGTAGGAGGATACAGTAAATCTAACATGTTGTTCGTTTATTTGGCTACCAACTTAAGGCGAGACAAGTAACCTCATAGCAAACAACCCGCGCCCTTCGACACGTTCAGGGAGCTAGCTTCCTGAGCGTGTCGAAGGGCGCGGGTGAATAGCAAAAACATGAACTGTCCTGCCTTAAACTGGTAGCCGTTTATTTTGTTAGATTTATTGTGACTTCCTACTCATGAAAAACCTCATCAAGCTATTTGCGCGTTTGTTTTCTTGGAGTAGTCCTAGTCTGACCCTGCTATTTATTAACTATATGATTAATAAATGACGAGGGTATTGTTGAAGAAAAATACCCCTAAAAATAAATTGATTATTTATTTATCTACTCATCTCATATTAAGCTTCAATCATTAATAATACAATCACTTAGCAAGCAGTAAATATTTCTATATCTATCAATAAAAAAATAATATTTTCTGAAATAATAACCTTTGCGCCATTTGAATATTCATATTTGCAAAGGTCTTAAATTACAAAATTAATAACACCGAATAAAAATTACAAACTGCAAAAAATGCAGAGGGAAAACAATCATGCGACCACTACAAGCAGTAGAACACTTACCAGCCGATTCTGATAATGAGACTTTAGATGATCTTATTGATTTAGAGATTGAAGCCTTAGACGAGGAGTCAAAAGAAGAAGAAGCAAAGAAAAAGGAAGAAAAACGTATGAAGCCACATGTGATTCGTCGCAATGTAGAAGATTATCTTGAGCAAAAAGCATTAGAGCGCCGTTTGCGTGATGTATTTGATGTTGATTATCTGCTTGATTAATTTTTAGAATAATAAAATTATTTTACAAAGCCCATGAATAAATTATCTTCATGGGTTTTTGCATTTTAGAAAGAGATATTCTACTCCAAAGTTACACAAACCTTGCTATTTCTTAAATGCACTTTGCAAATACTGCACCATAGACCAAACGGTCAACACCGTTGCTATTGCTAATAGTATCAGCCCAGCTTCACGAATAGGAAAGCCAAATAATGGCTGGTTATAAAGTAAAAAGATCAATGCAAATATTTGTACAACAGTTTTAATTTTACCTATATTGGCAACTGCAACCTTACTGCGCTGACCTGATTCGGCCATCCACTCGCGTAATGCTGAAATGATAATTTCACGTCCAATAATGATGCAGGCCGCTACTGTAATCCACATATTAGCTTCTTGACTTACCACTAATATCAAAGCAACTGCTACTATCAATTTATCAGCAACAGGGTCTAAGAATGCGCCAAAGCGAGATTCCAATCCTAGTTTACGTGCATAATAACCATCTGCCCAGTCAGTTACGCCCGCTAAACCAAACGTGGTCGCAGCCGCTAATGGATAACCCATATAGAAAAAAGCAATCACCAGCGGAATGGCGAAAATTCTTAATAGGGTTAAAAATATTGGTAGATTAAAAATCATTACTACTTCCCGTGAAATACATCATAAATTTTTTCAGCGAGTTGGCGGCTAATGCCTGAGACTTTGCTTAGTTCATCGATGCTTGCAACAGTCATTGCGCGCATTCCACCAAATTGCTTTAACAGGTTTTGCCTGCGCTTTGGACCTAGACCTGCTATTTCTTCAAGTGGCGAGCTAGTACGTGCTTTTTGGCGACGTTGACGATGACCTGTTATGGCAAAGCGGTGTGCCTCATCACGAATTTGTTGGACTAAATGTAAGGCACTAGAGTGCGGCTCTAGTTCAACTCTATTTTTACCAATGGTTAAGGTGTCTAAATCAGCTTTACGCCCTTCGCCTTTAGTGACACCAATGACATCAATACCCGTAAGTTGCAGATCTTCTATTACATCTAATGCTTGTTTGACCTGCCCTTTACCGCCATCAATAAACAAAATATTAGGTAGTTTTGCCGCTTCTTTTAGGGCTCTTTTAAAGCGTCGCTGTAATGCTTGCTTCATTGCGGCATAATCATCGCCCCCCGTAATACCCGATATATTATACCGTCTATAATCAGATTTAATAGCCCCTTCTAAGCCAAAGACAACACAAGACGCAACCGTTGCTTCGCCCTGCGTATGACTTATATCAAAACATTCCATACGAGTGGGAAGATAGCCAAGTTGCAACTCATCTTGTAATGCTAATAGACGTTTTTTCATTCCTGCTTTGGAACTTAGGTTAATTTGCAATGCATGCAGGGCGTTGCGAGATGCCATTTCCAACCAGCGAGTGCGCTCTCCTCGTGTATTATGGATTAGCTTAACCTTGCGCTCAGCCTTTAGCGCTAGCATTTCAGACAAAGTATCATTATCTTCTGGTGCATGGCTACAAATTATCTGCTGTGGAATTCTTCTGCTGTGATAGTACTGCGCGATAAATGAAGTCATTATTTCAGCTTCATTCATATCCATTGCAGGCAACTTGGGAAAATAATTTTTATTCCCCAGATTATGTCCGTTACGGATGGTTAGCACCTGAATACTGGCAATTTTGGAGGCAAACTGTAATGCGATCACATCAATATCGCCTTTTGCACCACTAATGTATTGTTGCTGTGATATTGCTCGTAGTTTTTCAATTAGATCACGATATTCCGCTGCTTTTTCATATTCCAGTTTTTCTGCTGACTGATCCATCTGCTTAACAAGATCATCAATCACCTGTTTGCTTTTTCCCTGTAAAAACTTAATGGTGTGATTAACATCTCGCTGATAATCATTGGTGCTGATTTCATTGGTACAAGGCGCAGAGCAACGTTTAATCTGAAATTGCAAACAAGGGCGGGAGCGATTAGAAAAGTAACTATCCTCACATTGACGCACTTGGAATAGTTTTTGTAACTTGTTTAATGCTTCTCTTACCGCGCCCGCACTAGGATAAGGACCAAAGTATTTACCCTTCCCCTTACGCCCTCCTCTATGAAATCGCAAACGTGGGAATTTATGTTTAGAAAGATAGAGATAGGGGTAGCCCTTATCATCACGCAATAGAATATTATAGCGTGGCAGGTGCTTTTTGATTAGATTGCTTTCGAGAAGTAGCGCTTCTGCCTCGGTGCTGGTGATGGTGATGCGAACATCTTGTATCTGCTTTACCATCGACCAAATACGCGAGTTAACCAAATTACTGCGGAAGTAACTTGAAACGCGATTTTTTAGATCTTTGGCTTTACCAACATAGAGTATTTCACCGTCCCCATTAACCATGCGATAAACACCTGGTTTATGCGGCACGGTTTTGAGGAAAGTTTTACTGTCGAATTCTTCGGGTGGGGTTGGTTGATTGGACTTGGTCATAATAGAAATATAACCTATTGTTTTTGGCTATCAATTTAAAGCGGGATTGCTCTGCTTCTTGGGTACAAAAAATAGTTGCTCTCGCAAAGATGCAGGGTACGCAAAGAATGTTTCTTATTTTTTCTTGGCATACTCTGCGTCTTTGCGAGATAATTTGTTTTCTTTTCGAACGCGATGAATTAACAAGCCGTCCCGCCTTAAGTTGGTAGCTAAGGAACGTAAACGAAACAACTTCCCGATCTCTAACTTGCCTTTTTATCCCAGCTTGGATGATCTCATTCGTTGCGTGGAGTAACTATGCGCCTCATGAGTTCATCCGATCTGAAATAAAAATTCTGCGTTAGAACTTCAGGACGTTATTCCGTGTACGTTCCTAAGATGAAACTAGAACTTAACTAAAGCCGATCCCCAAGTAAATCCACCACCAAAACCTTCTAGCAATATAGTTTCACCTCGTTTAATTCGCCCATCACGCACGGCGGTATCCAGCGCTAACGGAATGGATGCTGCAGAGGTGTTACCATGTTCATGCACCGTAACAACGACATGATCCATCGACATTTTTAATTTTTTAGCAGTTGCTTTAATAATGCGAATATTAGCTTGATGTGGTACCAGCCAATCAATATCTTTTTTCTCTAGATTATTATGTGCTAGGGTTTCATCAACAATGCGTCCTAGTGTTTTAACGGCCACACGAAAGACTTCATTGCCGCGCATTTCAATAAACGCATTACCTGCTTTTAGTCTTTCTGAATGTCTGGAGAGACCTGCATTAACTTTGAGTAAATCAGCATAATGACCATCGGCGTGTAAATGGGTCGATAATAGCCCTGCCTCTTCACTTGCTTCTACTATCACTGCGCCTGCACCATCACCAAATAGAACGCAGGTATTACGATCAGTCCAGTCAACAATTCTAGAGAGTGTTTCTGCGCCAATCACTAGCGCACATTGATGTGATCTGCTTTTAATAAATTTATCTGCAATTCCCAATGCATAGACAAAGCCTGTACAAACCGCTTGTATATCAAAGGCCGCACCACCATTTGATACCCCTAAGCGTGCTTGCAATAAACAGGCTGTGCTAGGAAAGACTAAATCAGGCGTAGTGGTGGCAACGATAATAAGGTCAATATCATTAGCGGTTTTGCCTGCCATTTCCATTGCCAAACGTGCTGCTTTTTCAGCAAGATCACAGGTGGTTTCATCATCCGATGCAAGATGGCGTTTTTCAATCCCTGTACGTTCTACAATCCATTCATGGCTAGTATCAACCATTTTTGCGAGATCATCGTTGGTAACCACTCTTTCTGGTAGATAGCTACCTGTGCCAGCAATTCTTGAAAACATATTTTTTAATCCTTGATTTTTTCATCCATCATCGCTTCTAAAGTAGCTTTAATACGCAAATGTAATTGCGCCTTCACCTCTTTACGTGCAATGCCAATCGCTTTTGCATAAGCAAGCGCATCCACATTACCATGACTTTTTACGACTATACCCTGCAAACCCAGCAAACTTGCACCATTATAGCGGCGATGATCAAAGCGTTTCATAAAGGCTTTTAAAACGGGCATAGATACTAATGCAGCAAATTTAGTCAATATATTACGCGTAAATCCAGCTTTTAGCTCAGTAGATAACATTTTAGCCAAGCCTTCGGTTGTCTTTAGCGCGACATTGCCCACAAAACCATCGCAGACAATTAGGTCAACTTTACCACTAAATATATCATTACCTTCAACAAAACCTTGATAATTAAACTCGCCTTGCTTAATTAACTCATGCGCCAGCTTGACCTGCTCATTGCCCTTTATTTCCTCTTCACCAATATTCAATAAGCCAAGCCGTGGCGCGTCAATACCATCAATGGCATTCACCAACTCTGACCCCATTAGGGCAAATTGATAGAGATGTTCAGCGGATGAGTCAATATTTGCACCCAAATCCAACATATGAGTATGTGTTTTTGAATTAGGAATGGCGGTACATAAGGCGGGACGATCAATACCTGGTAACATTCTAAGTACAAAGCGCGCCGTTGCCATTAATGCGCCTGTATTGCCTGCGCTGACTACGGCATCAGCATCGCCTTGTTTGACTAGGTTAATTGCCACACGCATGGAAGAGTCTTTCTTTTTGCGCAATGCCAAGGCGGGAGATTCATCCATTGCGACCCTTTGCGACGCGTGGTGAAGTCTCAATCTATCGGCATCCATATCAGAATGTTTTTTAAGCTCGGCACTTAATTTTTCTTTATCGCCAACTAAAATAAGCTCTATATCATCATATTCTTGCAGTGCATCAATAGCAGCTTCAACCACAACAGGGTAGCCATTATCGCCCCCCATTGCATCTAACGATATTCGATGAAAAGAACCCATTTTTTAATCCTTAAATTTAGGCTATCAGCTCCGCGTGGGAACAATTCAATAGCCAATACGAAAAATCGCGGGGCAAGCCCGCGATTTCATCACTGAAAATATCAATTGAAACATAACTCGTGTCAATCGAATATACAGCTAATTGGTCTATTTGAAAAACTAAAAATAGCCTTTCTTAAACAAGACTAGTTACCCCTCAGTAGCGTCATCGTCCTCTTCTTCATAAACCTCTTTTGGCATAATAACCTGACGACCACGATAAAAACCGTTTGGTGTCATATGGTGACGTAAATGCGTCTCGCCTGAAACAGGATCAACGGATAAGGTAGGATTTTTTAATGAGTCGTGAGAACGACGCTGACCACGTCTAGAACGTGTAACTTTACTTTTTTGTACTGCCATTTTGGCTTACTCCAGTTAATCTTTGTTAAAATCTTTCAATACAGCAAAGGGGTTATCACTTTCCTGCTGCTCAGGTTTCGCCTCATCAGGCACTGCTTCAATCAGTGGTTTAAAAGGCTCGCAACTATCATGCGATGCCGAATGAGGTATCGCTAACAGGATTTCATCTTCAATAAAATCCTGTAAAAAAATACGGTCATCTTCGACCAGCCAAGTATCATAATCACGTTGCAAACGGTTTGCTTCTGCATCGCGCTTAATTAACACAATATTGAGGTCGCTATTAATCGTGAATGAGACTGCATTCAGACAACGCTGGCAGATAAGTTGTAACTCACCCTTAATGCTACCCATTATGATGGGTAAATGCGTCACCTTGGTGCGATCAAAGGTTAGCTCAGCCTGTACTGCTCCCGCGTTATCAGCCAGAAACTTTTCCAAACGAGGAAACTGTTTAATAGGCATCTCGCCAGAGAGAAGTATCCGCTGCTCAACCAGACGAAAAGGATCAATATCAATGGGTAGTCTTTTTGGCATAAGCGCGCGATTATAGAAATTATCGCCCCCCACTGTAAAGCTCTATTCACGTTTTTTTAGAATTAGTATAAAATTGCTACTACTATCAAGTGCCTATTCGCTATATAATTCTGCGCCCACATTATTTAAACCCATCAAACCCATATCGTTAGATATACTAAATTATTAGCATGAAAACTCAACTTATTCTCGGTTCCACCTCCCCCTTTCGTAAAGAATTGCTACAACGCTTAAGCATTCCTTTTACCACAGACTCCCCTGATATAGACGAAACTCCGCTGGAGCAGGAATCACCCGAAGATTATGTGCTACGCTTATCATTAGAAAAAGCACGCATCGTTGCAAGCCAACATCTTAATGCACTAATTATTGGCTCAGACCAATGCTCAGTACTAAACGGCACCATTCGTGGCAAACCTGATAACCATGAAAACGCAATGCAACAACTACGCGAAAGCTCAGGCAAAAGAGTCAGTTTTTTAACAGGGTTGTGTTTATTTGACAGTAAAACAGGACAATATCAGCTAGATCTTATTCCCTTTTATGTTGATTTTAGAGAGTTAACTGATAATGAAATTGATGCTTATTTAAAGGTCGATCAGCCCTATGGTTGCGCTGGAAGTTTTAAATCAGAAGGGCTAGGGATAAGTCTTTTTAAACGTCTACACGGGGATGATCCTACTGCGCTTATTGGGTTACCATTGATTCGATTGTCGCAAATGCTACGTGAAAAAGGTGTGGTTATTCCTGCATTATATTAAGAATGCTTGCTTGATTTGAGGAGATTATATATAGATCAGCTGTCGTTACCTTATTCCAAAGGATGCTTTTTTGAAAAAACGATGGCTAGTTCGGTAGCCACCTTCTTTCTCTGTCCAACGACTAACCCACTACCGATAAATCTTACACTTTATTTATAATAAATAGTGTCAACTGGCAAATGAAGGGTATCAAATTAATAACTAATTTTAGAGGTTCGGCATTAACCAAAATAAGAAGGTGCTTCAATCACCCAATCTCCACCACCAAATCTCCCTGCTCCAATATCTCCCCTTCCTGCAAATGAATCTTATGAACCACCCCAGCAAATGGTGCAGTAATGGTAGATTCCATTTTCATCGCTTCAATCACAAATAACGGTGTATTTTTTTCAATCACATCATCTTGTTTCACCATAATTTGTGATAAGCGTCCTAAAATCGGTGTGCCTATTTCATTTTCTTCTACCGCTTTACGATTGGTCTTTTTAGTAGAGACTACTGAGTCATCGCGTATGGTAATACTACGCGTTTGACCGTTTAGGTTAAAGGTGACGGTACGAATTCCCCCTTTATCTGCATCTGAGATATAGAGTAGTTTGATAATAATAATTTTACCTGTGGCGATTTCGACACGTACTTCTTCACGGTGTTTTAGCGCATAGAAGAATGCGGTACTCGGCAAAGTAGAAATGTCGCCATAGTCTTGCTGATGTTGGTAAAAATCTTGATACACCTTGGGATACATTTGATAAGAGAGAAAATCAAGCATCGTACACTGGTCATCAAATTGTTGCTGAAAGGCGGCAAATTCAATATCAATCTCTACAGGGTCTAAATGCGCATTAGGTGCGTCAGTAAACGGTTGATCTCCTTTAAGAATTAATTGGCTTAACGCTGCTGGAAAGCCGTTATCAGTTTGTCCTAAATTGCCTTTAAATAAATCAATCACTGAATCAGGGAAGGCGAGGGTTGCGCCTTGTTGCATCACATCCGCTTCGCTTAAGCCATTAGATGTCATAAAAATAGCCATATCACCAACGACTTTTGATGAAGGGGTGACTTTGACAATATCACCAAACATTTTATTCACAATGGCGTAGTTCTTTTTTACTTCCTCAAATTTATGCTCTAGACCAAGCGCAATGGATTGTGGACGCAGATTGGAATATTGTCCGCCAGGAATTTCATGTTCATAGACTTCTGCAGTACCTGCTTTTAAACCTGATTCAAACGGATAATAGATTTCACGCACATCTTCCCAATAATTTGCATATTGGTTTAATGAGGGGAGATCATAGGCTTGCTCACGCGGTTGTCCCTGCATTACCGCAATCATTGAGTTTAAATTAGGCTGTGAGGTTAGCCCTGACATGGAGCTTAAACAAGCATCGACAATATCGACATCAGCTTCAATGGCTTTGAGCAAAGTGGCAGCTTGCATTGAGGAAGTGTCATGGGTATGTAGATGAATAGGTAAATCTACCGCTTCTTTTAGGGCGGGGATTAGCACTTGCGCAGCATAAGGCTTGAGCAAACCTGCCATATCTTTGAGCGCAATAATATGCGCCCCTGCATCCTCTAATTGCTTGGCAAGATCGGTATAATAACAGATATTATAGCGATAATTGGGATCAGGGTTGAGCACATCGCCTGTATAGCAAATAGTCGCTTCGGCTAATCCATTGGTTTGTTCGCGCACGACTTGAATGGATTTGCGCATTCCTTCAATCCAGTTCAGTGAGTCAAAGATACGGAAAATATCAATGCCCTGTTCAGCAGATTCAATAATAAATTTTTCAATGATATTATCGGGATAGGCTTTGTAACCCACCGCATTAGCGCCACGAAAGAGCATCTGAAAAAGAATATTAGGGAT
>DRMS01000316.1 GCA_011322515.1 Leucothrix mucor | reverse complement strand
GGGCAAGGCGCATTAAATGAATTTGCTAATGCCGCTATGCGCGTTCTTGATCGTCGTGTTAGAAATTCACCCCGTAAGCGTAATGAAAGACGCTGGTTACCAGGCTGGAATAACCGTATTTCTACTTATCGTCAAATGATATAGAAATCTCATAGAGACACAAAACTCACGAAGAAAATATTCAGCTCAAACGTAAAGCTCATCTCGCAAGGGATGGGCTTTTTTATTTTCTGCGCTTGAAAAGTATTACCTAAACCCAATTATCGGAGGTTAGGGACGAGGAAATAATAAGTTGAGCAATATAGCATAGAATTTTTGTCTCAGATTGAGTACTCTCAATAGGTGCATAGTCACTCTACGCAACGATTTGAGAACACTCAATCTGGAGAAAAAAAGCAAGCTAGATTGTTTAAGTTATTATTTCTTCGTCCCTTACTGTAAACCAAACTCAGCGGAGAGCGTGTGGAACAATATAGAGGAACGACCATTGTATCCGTCCGACGTGGCGACAATGTTGTTATTGGTGGTGATGGTCAGGTGTCATTGGGCAATACTATAATGAAAGGTAATGCGCGTAAGGTGCGTCGTCTTTATGATGATAAAGTTATTGCAGGTTTCGCGGGCGGCACGGCAGATGCATTTACCCTGTTTGAGAAATTTGAAGGCAAGCTAAATGCGTTTAATGGCAATCTAACCCGCGCCGCTATTGAGCTAGCAAAGGATTGGCGTACTGATCGCGGTATGCGTCAACTTGAAGCATTATTAGCCGTTGCCGATGCCAAAACATCGTTAATTATTACGGGCAATGGTGACGTGATTGACCCCGAAGATAATCTTATCGCCATCGGTTCAGGCGGTCCCTACGCTCAATCTGCAGCGCGGGCTTTATTAGATAATACAGACTTAAGCGCACGTGAAATTGTAGAAAAAAGCCTAGAAATCGCAGGTAATATTTGCATCTACACCAATCAAAACCGTACCATCGAAGAATTGTAAGAGGCTCTCCTATGTCAATGACACCCAGAGAAATAGTTCAGGAATTAGATAAACACGTTGTCGGACAGGCTGATGCAAAACGCGCAGTAGCGATTGCATTGCGTAATCGTTGGCGGAGACAGCAACTTGAGCCAGAGTTAAGCCGTGAAGTTACACCCAAAAATATTTTGATGATTGGTCCTACAGGTGTCGGTAAAACAGAAATCGCACGGCGTTTATCACGCTTAGCCAATGCTCCTTTCATCAAAGTAGAAGCGACTAAATTTACCGAAGTGGGTTATGTGGGTAAAGAAGTTGACTCGATTATCCGCGATTTAGCCGATGTTGCAGTCAAACTAACTCGTGAGCAAGAAGTTGAGAAAGTAAAACATCGTGCTCAAGATGCGGCAGAAGATCGCGTCTTAGATATTTTATTACCCCGTCCAAAATCAGAAACGGAGGCAGATGGCTGGCTTGATACATCTGATGATAAAGCAGTCGTTGAAAATTCTACCCGCCAAAAATTTCGTAAAAAGTTACGTGAAGGCGATTTGGATGATAAAGAAATTGAGATTGAAGTCTCTGCCTCCAATATAGGCGTAGAAATCATGACCCCGCCTGGTATGGAAGACATGGCAAACCAGTTGCAGGGCATGTTTGAAAATATCAAAGGCGGAAAAACCAAAAAACGCAAATTAAAAATTAAGGATGCCTTAAAAGAACTGGCGGAAGAAGAAGCGCATAAAATGGTCAATGAAGACGACCTTAAAGCGCGTGCCATTAATAATGTTGAGCAAAACGGCATTGTCTTTTTAGATGAAATTGACAAAGTAGTTCGCAAAGGTGAAGCAGGTGGTGCGGATGTTTCACGCGAAGGCGTACAGCGTGATTTACTGCCATTAATAGAAGGCAGTTCGGTCACCACTAAATACGGCATTGTGAATACGGATCATATTTTATTTATTGCCTCAGGCGCATTCCACTTGGCAAAACCTTCCGATTTAATCCCAGAATTACAAGGTCGTTTGCCAATACGTGTGGAAATGAAAGCACTAACAGCGCATGACTTTGAACGTATTCTAGTTGAACCTGATGCATCGCTTACTGAGCAATATGTTGGTCTGTTAAAAACAGAAAGCGTGGATCTTAGCTTTACTGAAGATGGCATCAAAAAACTGGCAGAAACTGCCTTTCTAGTCAATGAACGCACTGAAAATATTGGCGCACGTCGTTTGCATACCGTGATGGAGCGCTTATTAGAAGATATATTATTCCGCGCGCCCGATTGTGAATCATCATTAGAGATTAATGCTGAAGCAGTTGATAAATCACTGGGCGAACTGGTTATTGATGAAGATTTAAGTCGTTATATTTTATAAGTTTTAAGTAAAAAATATTAGCACGGAAAACACAGAACACACGGAAATATTGTATCGTTTCTGCTCTTTACATGATTATTATGTAGGTCGGGTTAGCTTATTAAGCGTAGCGAGATAACGTAACCTGACACAATACTCAGCAATCTTGTCGGGTTACGTTTTTTTGCAAGCAAAAAAATCTAACCCGACCTACAATGTTGCGGGATGATGGAGCATAATTGCCAGCTATTCCCCATATTACATTTCCGTGTATTCTGTGTTTTCCGTGGTTCATTCTTTTAAGGAAGCCTGTTATGACTCCAACCGATATAGCATTACACCAAAAATCCAAAATTTTAGAACTCAAGTGGCCTGATGATGTTTCACACAAGTTACCTTGTGAGTATCTACGCGTTTTTTCCCCCTCGGCAGAAGTTCGTGGTCACATGCCTGGGCAAGAAACACTGCAATTAGGCAAAGAAAACGTCAATATCAAAGCCATAGAGCCTGTTGGTCATTATGCCTTAAAACTAGTGTTTGATGATAACCACGATAGCGGTTTATTTAGCTGGGATTTACTGC
>DRMS01000315.1 GCA_011322515.1 Leucothrix mucor | reverse complement strand
TTTTTAGCTGATTATTTAGCTCATTCCATAAACTACGGATATTAAAGGTAAAGGTTCTACCTAACTCAGGTGACTCGAAATCAGGTAATTTATTATCTTTAAATAATAAAGGCTGCCATTCAACGGGGCTTAGCTTCTCTGGTGATGATGCAACCGCAAGTACAAAACCATAGGTCTGATAATGCCCAATACTTGCTGCATTGATTTCTTTACTATCTTCAAATAAATCAGCAAATAAGCCTGCTGAAAATTCAAGTATTTCTTCTGACATATGATTATTCCTATTGATAATTTTTTAAAGCTCAAACACCGCGATAGATTCAACATGTGCGGTATGGGGAAACATATCCATAATCCCAGCACCTAATAATTTATAGCCCTGCGTATTCACCAAGACATCTGCATCACGTGCCAAGGTTGCTGGGTGACAGGAGACATAAACAATGCGCTTGGCTTTTAGCTTGCCAAAATGTTCGATCACTTCTTTTGCGCCTGAGCGTGGTGGATCGAGCAAAATGCAGTCATATTGTTTTTTCAACCACGGCTCACCTTTCATATCACCCATTAAATCACAGCTATAATAATCGGTATTTTCAATCTGATTGGCTTGTGCTGTTTGGCGAGCGCGCATCACCATAATATCATCGCCTTCTACGCCTGTGACGTGTGCTGCATGGCGTGCTATTGGTAGAGTGAAATTGCCTAATCCACAGAATAAATCCAATACCGTTTCATTACCTGTTAATTGTAATAATTCAACCGCTCGTGGCACCATTTGGAGATTGATACTGGTATTGACCTGAAAGAAATCTTGCGGACCAAACATGACTTTAGTATTAAAATCAGGGTGCTCATAAAATAGCTCTGCACTTTCAGGATAAATCAGGTGAACAGTGTCAGGGCCTTTGGGTTGAAGATAAAGTTGATAATCATGCTCTTTGGCAAATGCCATCCATTTATCAAAATCACTCTCTGATAAGGGTTCTAAATGGCGCACGATAAGCGCCGTCGCGTTATCACCCACAGCCACTTCAATTTGTGGTAACTGTTCGCGTGCATCCATCCCATAAATTAAATCTTGAAAGGCGGGTAAATTTTTCCCTACGGAGTCATGCAAAACTTCACAACTGTCTATTTCTGCTAAAAAACCACCCTGTTTTTCACGAAAACCAACCAATACACGTCCTTTTTTACGCACATGACGCACACCTAAACGCGCTTTGCGACGATACCCCCATTGCTCACCTGTCATTGGCTCAAACACTTCAACAGGTTCTACATGCCCAATATGCTTCAATGCATCCAACATCGCCTTTTGCTTATGTTTGATCTGAGCATCAGAAGCCAGATGCTGTAAATTACAACCGCCACAAATGGAGAAATACGGACACTTAGGCTCGACACGTTCATCAGATGCTTCTAAGACCTCATGCACAATGCCTTCATCATGTGAACGGCGTTTTGAAGTATAAATAAAGGTTACTTTCTCACTCGGCAATGCGCCGCTAATAAAAACTGCTTTATTATCAATATGGGTTACCCCTTTACCATCTTGGCTTAGGGATTCAATTATCGCCTCAACAGGCTCTTGGGGGAGTTTTTGTCTACGCCTACGTCTTCTTTTTGCCATGTAATATCTCTTCTGTGTATATTCCTGAAGCA
>DRMS01000314.1 GCA_011322515.1 Leucothrix mucor | reverse complement strand
GGCTTATCTTAATGAAGTCTATGGTAATATTTCTAGATAGTTTCAAAGATTCAATATTGTATATGGATTCATCTTCAAAATCATCAATCATTATATTAAGTTTTTGGCACCCTTCACCAAATAGAAAAGTAGTTTACACATGAAGGGTAGGGGTTAATAATAATGATTATTTTTAACAAATATAACTAGTTGGTT
Source organism: Leucothrix mucor (assembly GCA_011322515.1). Classification (GTDB taxonomy): domain Bacteria; phylum Pseudomonadota; class Gammaproteobacteria; order Thiotrichales; family Thiotrichaceae; genus JAGLBW01. The sequence goes on along the minus strand of DRMS01000314.1, from coordinate 2,868 downwards.
TATATTGGTATTTTATGAGATTGTATTTTTATTAACTTAGCAAGCAACTGTAAAGTGTCAACTGGGATATGAAGGATGCCAAGTTTTTCATTAAAAGCTTCCAATATTTTAGAACTCCATAGTTCTTTGTATTGGTTTTCATCTAGATATAATTCAATGAGTTCATCATCTTCGCATGCATCATAATTCAGCTTTTCCATTGCTTCTTGGTTAATTGGAACTGTAATATTTTTCATAAAATTAATCTTCTATCTTAAAATGAGTTGCTTGATTGTATTCACCCTGAGAACGTCCCGCTTCTTTTCCATTTTCTAGAACATGATGCCCTTTGGGCAAAAAGACAAAATCACATTATTATTCAATAAATCAATATTGTATAATAATATTAATCTATACAACTTGTTTCAAAAACTTTGTTTTTCCGAAACATAAATAATACAGCAGGCACCGCTATAATGGATGCTAAATTTTCATCTAATAATGACGGAGAAAAACCTGTCGGTTGCAACACCGCCGATCTAAAAATGAAAGTTTTTGACTATAATTCAAAAGCACCTATTGATGCTTATAATGATATTATTACGGTTGAAGTTCGAGCGGAATCTTAATATCAATCCTATAGAGTGAAACTGTCCTATTTCGTTACCAGATAGGAATTTGGTAACGAGACAAAATGCAAATTTTGCTGGAATTGGAAGGAGAGTATCTACCGTGCTATTATTTTTAATTTAAGGAAAAGTTAGGATCCCATTTTAACAATAATTTTTCTAAATCTTTAGCTTTTTTTCTCTCTTTTTTCATTACTAGTATTTTAAAACATTTTTTCAATGGGATTTCATAGCTATTTCGATCTAAGAACTCTTCAATATCAAATAAACATGTTAATTCAAATGGTAAGACCTCAAATAACTTTATTATCTTTAATAATATAGGTTTTATTCGTTTTGCCGCATTAATACCCTCTTCTGTTGACCTATCTGCATGACGCGCATAATAATTAGTAATTGCGTCTTGAATTTCCTCATAAATTTGATCATATGAAAATAATCTATGTGGAGAGATAAGCCCTAATTTATCAACACGATTATCAACTAAATTTTCTAAATAATTCAAGCCCTCTTCTATACCCCATGATGAAAGTAATTTTGCTGATTCAAGAGGGATTAGAATATTTTTTATGCTTGAAACAGGTTGTAACAAACCTTTTAATTTTTCTATTCTATCCCAAGGTATATCTTGGTCTTCAAGCAAACTCATTTCGTAGGAGCTTTCTTTTTTTCCTTGCTTATTAGTATATAGGAGATCATATATATTTTTTTTCATCCCCATATAAGAATCATTCATTATTATTTCCCTATGTTAATATATTTACTTGGTATAACACCTTTTATCAAGGTTTCATTATCTCTTACCGCATTTGAAAGGTCTCTTTCAGCATTAGCGAGTCTTTTCTTATTCTTTATTGATGGATTATCATTATAGCGTTTTTTTGCAACGTCAATTTTATCTTGTAATGCAGACTGCACTTCTTTTGGAGTAATGATTTCAACACCTTTAATTTTTCCTGCATCAATATCTTGTTGCAAACGTTTTGTATCAATTTCGATTAATTTATTACCATATATTTTAGCTGAACCTTTTGTTCCCGCAACTGTTGATGTATAAGGGCTATTATCTTTAACATCAGTACCACCTCTAATATGTTGAGAAATAGTTGTATCACCATCAGGATTTGCTGGTCTTAAATTTCCATCATCATCAATATGAGATTTTTTACCACCTTTATGGTTTGTTTTTGCCATAAAATCATGATCCGTTCGAGTAACACTATCTGGAACATCTGTTTTAGCTGCTTTCTCAGCAGTCTCTTTAGCTGTTTTCTCAGTGGCTTCTTTAGCCGCTTTCTCAGCGGCTTCTTTTGCTACTTTTTCAGTGGCCTCTTTAGCTGCTTTCTCAGCCGCTTCTTTTGCCACCTGCTCTGCTACTGCTCCGATCCCTTCTTGCACTCCTTTCCTAGCACGTCTAGCTAAGAAGCCACCAGTACCCCCAGTAACTGCTCCAATAACAGCACCAACGCCTCCGTCAATGAGTGCTTGCTTTGCAACGGTTAAAGGGTCAAGTGGTTTATCTTTTAAAGCCGCTTCGGCACATTGTTCAGCAAGCGAGGAGGCTACACCACTTACCGCTCCAATTCCAGCACCACCTGCAATGGTTGCAGCAGTTCCTACTGCAAATGCTCCTTCAACCGCAGCGCCAACACCTCCTCCAACTGCACCTATTGCTCCACCTATTGCGCCTGCTTTTGCAATTCCCCAACCGTCATAGCCTTGTTGTTCACCTCGTTCAATGGCTTTTGATTGTCTATAAGCTTCAATGCCTGCACCAATAACGGCTCCAATAACTGCGCCAATGAGAATGGCGGTAAAAATAAATTCGCCTGTAGGGTCTATTCGATTAAGTGGGTCACCATCACAGTAAAGGTAAAAGTTCTGACTACCGCCTTCAGTAAAAAGTGGGTCTCGGCTTAAAAAACGTCCTAAATGGGGACTATAATAACGAACTAAGACATAATACAAGCCTGTTTCATTATCATAATAGTGACCTGCTAAACGGAAGGGTTGCTCTATTTTTTCAATACTGATATGAGCAATACCAAAAGCGCTGTAATCAGCTTTCCAAACCACTTCTCCCTTCGTGTCGGTCATCGCTAATACTTCTCCTCTTCGTCCTAAATGGGAGTAGTAAATCTCATTATCTTGGCGTATTGCCATTAGATGAAAGCTATCGGGAAAATAGAGATAATCACAAGAGCTAATTAGTTTTCCATCTAAAGCAACCGTTTTTTCAGAGATAAGTTGTTGCCCAGCC
>DRMS01000313.1 GCA_011322515.1 Leucothrix mucor | reverse complement strand
TTAAAAATTAAACTATGATAGGCTGAAATGACCTCAGTTTCCTTATTATAATAAAAATAGTTTAGATTCATAATGAAAAAATTTCCCATTACCATAATCAGTATGCTGCTATTGTCCTGCTCAGTCCATGCAGGGGTATACCGCTGGGTTGATGATAAGGGAAATGTATTTTATTCCGATAAAATTCCACCTATGGCGGCTAAGCATGGGCATATTGAATTAAATGCAAGAGGTTTGCGTAAAAATAAGCAATTATCACTAATGCGGGTGCAAGAATTAGAAGCGATGAGACAGCAACGTATTAAAGAGTACAAAGAACAAGAAATAAAGAACAAGGAAAAAGCATTAAAGAAAATGCAGGATGAGCAGTTGCTTGCTATTTATTCCACGCGTGAAGAGCTAATTAATGTTTTTAAAAGTAAAATAAAAATGTCAAAAGTAGCAACTGCTTTATTGAAAGAACGCCATAAAAGACTTTCAGAGCGCTTAGCAAAAGCAGAAATTAATCATGAAAAAATGAAAAATCCTGCTTTTAAGCAAACGATGTTGAAAAAAATAGATGATATGTTGGATGGCTTAAAAGTATACCAGCAGGCAATTACAGAGAATATTATCGAGCTAGATAAGTTAGAAAAACGCTTTAAAACAGATCTTGGGCGTTTTGATGATTTAATTTTAGAGAAAAAATTAGCTGATGGCGGTGTAGATACTTCAAAAGTATTTAATAAAATTAAAAAAGCAGTTTCAAAAAAAACACTTGCTGAAAAACGTGGAAAGGAGTTGAAAGCAGATCCTAAAAGTAATACCGACATAAACAAAATATTTAGGAAGCTAGAGAAGGCGGTTACGATAAGCACTAAGTAAGAACTGAATGTTGATAGACGTGTGTTTATAGCAAGCAAAAAAAAGGACGCCTTTCGAAAAAGGCGCCAACCGCTAGGAGGGTATAAACCTACACACTAAGACAGTTGAAAATACCCATTTACAACTGTTGGTAACTGTGTAGATCTAGTTTAGTATATTATTAATAACTAATATTATGCAAGTAATTTTTCACATATTTATAAGATTTTTGCTGTTTGTTGATAGTAGGTGTTTTTGAAAGCATGAAAGGTGGTACTAGATTCATGTGAGGAAGTTCTAAGTAATGAATTTACCTATATTGCGCTGATTTTTTGTACTCAAGGGGCATAGCAATTCCTGATTAGAGCATCTCAAAAAGCGCACAGTTGCTCTACGCAACGATTGAGATGATTCAAGCAGGAGCAAAAGGGCAAGTAAGATGGGTAAAATCATTGCTTGGAACTTCCTCAGTATAGAAAACAGCAAGTTTTACTCGATGCTCCTGTTTTTTCTGGAAAAACCGCATAAATTTCAACAAAAATATCATAAATAATTGATTATTAAAAGAATATTAAAAACGCATGATTTTATTTTCTTTTGAAATCAATTAGCTATGAAAAACTGGAGCATCGAGTTTTGCCATAAGGAGGTTCCAAGCTTCCAAGCAATGAATTTTCCCATCTCACCTGCCCTTTTATCCATAATAATACAGGCTACCAACTTAAGGCGGGACAAATAATGTCATGGCAAATAACCCGTACCCTTCGACAAGCTCAGGGAACTAGCCCTTCGGTAGACTCAGGGCATCGCTTCCTGAGCTTGTCGAAGGGTGCGGGTGAATAGCAGAAACATGAACTGTCCCGCCTTAAACTGGTAGCCATAATACAGTATTAGTAGTCTATACTTAGGACTTCACCATTGGAGGTTTCTCATGCGTATCATTAGTCATTTTATAGTTTTATTTTGTTTGTTTATTAGCGCAGGGAGCGCTATTGCCTATACCGCAGGCGGCGTCACTTTGCCTGATAAAATGGAGGTTGCAGGTAAAGCATTGTTGCTAAATGGTGCAGGTGTACGCACTAAGTTTGTGCTTACTTTATATGCTAGTGGACTGTATTTAAAAGCAAAGAATGCTGATGCTAATAAGGTGCTACAGGCAAATGAAGCAATGGTAATTCGTTTGAAAATTATTTCAAGATTCATTACCTCAGAAAAAATGATTGCGGCAGCACAAAAGGGATTTCACAACTCAGCAGGGGGTAATATGGCTGCTTTACAGCCGCAAATACAGCAGTTTATGTCTGCCTTTAAACAGAAAATTATTAAAGGTGATGAGTTTGACTTTATCTATACGCCAGCCACGGGTACTCAAATCATTAAAAATGGTAAGGTGTTGGCAATAATCAAATCTCTCCCTTTTAAAAAAGCATTATTTGGTATCTGGCTATCTAATCGACCTGCACAGCAAAGTTTGAAAAATGAAATGTTAGGCGTAAAAACTAGCAATGTTTTATTTGACTAAGAACAGCTTATGAACCAATAATCAGACTTTTTATCGGACAATATATTATAAAAGGGTTGTTCTTGTCGGCTTAATCTTTATGGATTATAGAACCAACCCTTCTAATTTAGGGGAATGCCATGAAAGTTTTTCAACTTGCAACCTTTGCTAGTGTAACGGTTATTATTTTATCAGCTTGTCAGTCACGCTCAACACTGCCTCCACCAGTGGTTGTGATTAAGCCTAAGCCTCCTGAGATTATTGAAGCTCCTGCAAGTATTACCCCACCTCCTCCTGTTGCGGTAAAACCACCACCTGTTATCCACTATCCAAAAGGTGTAGAGCGCCCACGCCTTTCGGCTTATGAATTGCGCGTCATTAGCGATAAAATTTACCTAAATGAAGCATCCTCCAATCCTGATAAATTAATGATTTGGGCAGTAGGTGAGAACTTTGCATCAGTGGGAATAGGGCATTTTATTTGGTATCCCGCAGGAGAACCCAAGCGCTTTGATGAAACCTTCCCCGCAATGATTGATTACTTTGTCAAAAATAAGGTAGCAATACCCTCATGGTTAGTAGCTGCGCGTCACACAGGAGCGCCGTGGAAAAATAAAGCAACCTTTGAACACGCCAAGAATGATAAAGAGTTTCGCCAGTTAAAAATGTTATTGCTAAATACCAAAGAGCTACAAACACAGTTCTTTTTTGACCGCATTCATGAATCCATCCCACAAATAGTAAAACTAGCGCCACCACAAGATCGCAAGCGAATTATTGCAAATTATAATGCTTTAGCGCACACCAAAGGCGGCTGGTATCCCTTGATTGATTATATTAACTTCAAAGGCAAAGGTACGAAAGCCAGTGAGCGTTATAACAATCAGGGGTGGGGATTATTGCAAGCATTACAGGAAATGCAGCCTGTTGAAGCAGGAGCGCAAGCACTGGATGAATTTTCACGCGCAACACAGGCTGTCTTAGAAAGACGTGTAAGAAATTCACCATCCGCAAATAATGAAAAACGTTGGTTGACAGGGTGGAAAAACCGTACGAGTACTTATAGGCGCTCTTTGATATAAGGAACGTACACGTTCTTTCAGTTAATTCAAAATGGTGAATACTACTTCCTCTCTCGTCCACACCACTTTGGACAAATCTCTCTTTATTGGCTACCAATTTAAGCTGGGACAGTTCATGTTTCTGCTATTCACCCGCACTCTTCGACAAGCTCAGGAAGCTAGCTCCCTGAGCTTGTCGAAGGGTGCGGGTTATTTGCCATGACGTTACTTGTCCTGCCTTAAGTTGATAGCCTCTTTATTGATATGTTGCAAGATATTTTCCAAGGGAAAAAAGAGCTATTCAAGGGGTTGGCAATCCATGATCAATGGGATTGGAAAACCATTTACCCCGTTATAAACAGATTTATTTTAAAATAAACTACTTACACGCCATCGAGAATTTTTGACTCTATTCATGGCAGGGAAGCCCAACAAAAATATTGCTAGAAACAGTTGGAGATTCATAATCTCACTTTACCTACCGCGCTAATCATTAGAAATACCCCGATCATCTTTAAGTCACCCTGCAATAATCAAAGTTTATAAAATCGTTATAACTTTTCAATTTGTTATTGATAGTCTCAAAAGGTCTTAGTTTGTAAAGGTTAAGGCATTTATCACTTTTTTAATAAGATGAGGGACTTTCTTATGCATAACGATTATTCAATACGACCACATAGCGATCATCACAACTATACTTATTCTGCCCATCAAAATGGCTCATCAAACTCTTATCAATCTAACAATCAAGCATTTCAAGGTAATGCTGGTTTTTCATCACAAGGTGATGTCTTAAAGCAGTTGTTATCATTAATTGCTCAGTTGATCCAAACATTAGGAGGCTCGTTGCAAAATACGACAAATAATGACTCTGGGAACTCGCAAACAGCGAATAATGATAACGATCATATGATGCATACTGAATGTGTTAATAGTGTAGCCACCCCGATTTCATCAAAGGAAGTTTTTAATACGCCTGTTGGTGCAAGTAAAGCTGGCGCTGCGATGCCAGGAGACCGTTATGAGACAACATTCACTGCTCATCCAGGAGAAAAGCTCTCATTTGCGACGATGTTAGTGCAATCGAATGATTTGTTTTTCGCACCAGATGAAGCGGGTATTTCTTTGTTTGATCACTACGGTAAACCCGTAGAAGGTGATGTTACCGACAAGATTAAAATATGGGATGCAGGGACAGAGCAAAATGAAATGGCAGGAGAGGGTGCAAACCAAGCACCACGTCAAACAGCTGCAAACACAGGAGCAGCTGACTCTGATAATCGAGTGAGAGTAATTGATCCTTCTAGCGCAGGCTATCCAGAAGTGAATGAGCAAATTAAAGCAAATATTGAGTATTTGGGAAATAATGAATTTAAGCTCACAATTACTAATCTTTCAGGCTCTAGTGCTTTAGCAGGGCCAATTGCACCAGGAGTAGCAGTGGTTCATACCGACCCTGCGCCTATTTTTTCTAATCGACAGGCTGATCGCGGTTTAGGGCTTGAAGCATTAGCGGAAGATGGAGATCCCACTGCTTTATTGGCAAGTC
>DRMS01000312.1 GCA_011322515.1 Leucothrix mucor | reverse complement strand
TCAACGGCTTCTATTGTTATTCATGAAATAAATTATGGTATCAATAGGCTAGAAGAAGGAAAGATTAAGAAAAATCTTCAGCTTTTTCTTAATCAATTAGAAACCTATAAATTCCAAATTTACCCATATGACACAAAGGCTGCTTGTTATCATGCTTCAGAAAGAGCAAGGTTAATAAAAAAAGGGTTAACACCTGCATTTGCAGATGGGCAGATCGCAGCTATTGCTTCAACGAATAATTTAATACTAGTCACTCGAAATAGAAGTGATTTCATAAATTTCAATAGTTTACAATTGGAAAATTGGTTTATAGAAAATTAAAAATCTAACAAGTTAGTGAGGCATTAGCTCAATGTCATTGAATTAAGCTATTAAGGCTATGAATTATATAGCATAATACGCCTCTTTTTTAGTGAAAAATAGAGATTTTGGCATGGCTATCCGACATTTTAAAAAACATATGCGTATATAAATGACACGTTCACCTCAGTAGAATTTATCAGCAAGCACCGTAAAAAGGAATCTGACTTTACACGAGATTGTAAACTGACATTTCCAGTACTTATTAGCTTTTGTCTCAACTTGGTAAAAGGTTCACTTCAATCAGAACTCAATCACTTCTTTAAGACTAAACATAACACCAAAACAGCTCTACTAAAGGTAACTGATTCAGCCTTTAGTAAAGCACGTAAAAAGTTTTCTGAAACTGCCTTTATTGAGCTAAATAAAGGGGTTACACAACAATTCTATGAGCAAAACAGCACGCAACATTGGCAAGGTCATCGTGTACTAGCCGTCGATGGAACAAAATACCTATTACCCTCTACAGAAGCCATTTATAAGGAATATGGAGGTGTTTCAAATCAGTTTGAAAAACGGGTTCCTATGGCAATGGGGTCGTGTTTATATGATGTTTTTCAAGGGTTAGTACTTGATGCCATTATCGCTCCCTACACGTCTAGTGAAAGAGAACTCGCCTATCAACATTTATCACTGGCTGAAAGAAGTGATCTCATTTTATATGATCGCGGTTATCCTTCCTTTTGGTTTTTTGCGGCTCATCAAGAAAAAGAAATAAACTTCTGTATGCGAGTGAAAGCATCGTTTAATTCAGCAACGAAGGCGTTTGTAAACTCGGACAAAAAACAAGCCCTCGCCGTATTAACAGCCGATAATAAAATGACGCTACAGTGCGTGGATAAAGACCTTTCATCAGAGCCTATGTTACTGCGTTTATTGCGAATTAAAACGTGCAAAGGAGACTATATCCTCATGACTAATTTGCTGCATAAAACGACCTATCCAATGGCTTCATTCAAGGGGTTGTATCATCTACGTTGGCAAATAGAAGAAGGCTACAAAAAGCAAAAAAGCTGGATAGAAATTGAAAATTTTACAGGTAAGTCAGTGCTCGCAATAAAGCAAGATTTTCACGCTAGAATATTAAGTCTTACACTCACAGCAATGGCAGTTGATGCATCACAAAGCTATATTAACTCACGCGTAAAACAACGTAAATTAGCCTATAAAATCAATTTTTCACAAGCACTGAGCAGTATGAAAGATACCATCATTCACTTACTTTTTAATACGATAGGTGAATATGAGATTATACCGTGGTTACAGACGATAGCGAGAATGCTCAGTGCGATACGACCCGATAGGCATTTTGTAAGGAAAAAGAAGTCTACCGATAGGCATAAATTTCATATTCAGTACAAAAGAGCTTTATAAATATCAAATGCTTATGGCTTAATTCAATGACATTGGGCGTTAGGTCAATGTCATTGAATTAAGCTATTAAGGCTATGAATTATATAGCATAATACGCCTCTTTTTTAGTGAAAAATAGAG
>DRMS01000311.1 GCA_011322515.1 Leucothrix mucor | reverse complement strand
TTGTGTGTTAATAGAGACTGTGCAATACCAAAGTCAAGCAGTTTAAGTGAACCTTTACGGCTACCTGTATTGATGACTAAAATATTATCTGGCTTTAAATCACAGTGAATAATACCTTGCTGATGTGCATCATCGACGACCATACAAAGCTCACAGCATAATGTCACAATTTCTTTGCTTGAAAGTGCGGCTGAATTGGTATAGCGATTGATCGCTAAACCATCAACTAACTCCATCACTAAATAGGGAAAGCCTTCTTTGAGTGTTCCACCATCAAGCAGGGTAACAATATTAGGATGCTGAAAATCAGCTAATAATTGGCGCTCTTTTTGAAATAAACCCATATCAAGGTTGGAGTATTCAACTACTTTTATAGCAACAATTTTTTCATACTCGCCATCAATACGCTTAGCAGAATATATTCGTCCCATTCCACCTACTGCTATTTGGCTGATAACCTCATACACGCCAAGTCGTCTACCTGCCAAATCAGGGCAGCGAGACATCATTTCATCAATCGTTTTTTTCACAGGCGCGGGAGTTTCCAGAAAGTCATCGGTTTCATGGTGTGCATTGAGTAATAACTTAACTTCCCTGAGGATATTCAGATCATCACTTAAAGCATGATTTAACCACGCCATCCTATTTTTCTTATCAATGACTAAAGCAGATAAAAAATACTTTTCTATACGCTCATATACTTTTGCTTCTGTTATTTTTATATCTACTGATTTATTTCCTTGTACAACCATGCTTTAGCCATCATCCATTTGCGCTTTATAGTTGACTCCGAGAGATCAAGAAGTTTAGCGATTTCCTCAATTGTCCTTCCTGAGTAAAAACGCAACTCGACTACCCTCACCTGTATCTCGTCTAGTTTTTCCAAACGCCTTAATGATTCATCAAGCGCAACATAGTCTGTTTCCTTACTCACATCATTGCCGCATGATTCTTCATACAGCGTTGAGAAAATAAGATCACCACCACGTTTTAATGCATTTTTCTTACGCGAGTGCTCCACTAAAACCTGCCGAATACAGCGCCCACAAATTGCTAGAAAATGCTGTTTGTCCTCACTTTCAATATTCTTATTTGAGCACAGTTTTAAATAGGCTTCATTTACTAAAGCGGTTGGTGATAATGTATGCCCTGCTCGCTCTTTTGACATATAAATTGAAGCCAAACGCTTAAGATCAGGGTAAACAGATTGGAGTAGGATTGAGTTATTTTGATTAAATTCCATTTTTCTCACTATTGATTGGGGATGTTTCTGATAACGATTCGCACAAGCTATAGCGATAAAGTATGATAAAAAAGCTCAGATATTTATAGTTAATTTGCAAAAATATTTAATATTTTCATTCGGATAATTATATTTAATAAATAGAATAAAATTATTTGACTATACTGTTCTATTATTAATCTTTATGTGTACATATTGATCAGTCAACACGGTTTTAATAGGATATAGTGTATTGATAACCCTACGAACGGTAAGAATATTAGTACATTATCATATAGCTTATGATTGATACCGTAATCATAATGTGACCCCCTCCAACTCACATTAGTTTCAGGAGATCCGATGAAAAAATTTTTACTTCTCTTATTTTTGCTAATACCGATTGCTTTATTAGGCTATTACTGTACCCATAAAATGGACGTTGCTAGTGTCATTCAACGCGATATTGATGCGCGCGCACAAGCTGCGCTGGATAAACAAAATCTAGGCTGGGCTAATCTGACGGTAGATGGTCGAGACATTACTCTGACGGGCTTTGCTCCCAATGAAAATGCAAAAAATGCAGCTGACCAAGCAGTACGCATTAATGGCTACAACCGCATCAATAATAAGCTAACCGTTGCAGGGAGTCACTCAGTACCACAGGATTCCGATAAAAATGACAATCCTCAAACTAATTCTAAGGATAGCAAACCGCCAGAGGAGCAAGCATTGACTGATTCTGATAAGCAAACAGTAGATAATGCACAGAAAGCTGAAAATCCTCCCGCTGAAGAAACACCTGAAAAACAGGATGAGGCTCAAGAAGTTGAAGCGATAGAAGAAACACCTGTAAAACAGGAAATCACATCAAAAGACTGTCAGAAAAAGTTTAACACGATACTTAAAACACCGATTTACTTTAAATCATCAAGCGACTCTGTACAGAAAAAAAGTATTGCTGTGCTGAATAAACTGGCCTTAGCAGCAAAAGAATGCGGTCGCTTTAATCTAGTCGTTCATGGACATTCAGACTCTACAGGCAAAGCTTTACTTAATAAAAAATTGAGTCATGGTCGCGCAAAAATGGTGGTGAAATATCTTATCAAACAAAAAATTGATGCTAAACGCTTAACAGCACAGGGACATGGATCTAGCAAACCAGTAGCCAGTAATAAAACAAATGCTGGTCGGGCTAGAAATCGTCGTATTGAAATTACAATTGAGGAGAAGCAATAATGGCTTATTTACTTTCGCAAATCTGGTTATGCCTTCTAATCACTGCTTTGATTGCAGGTTTACTGGGCTGGTTACTACGTGGAGGCGGTAAAAAGAAACTGCGCGTACTGAATACAAAATGGCAAGATAAATACGATGCGCTTAGTCAAGAACGCAATAGCTACGCCAGTAAAATAAATAAGCTTTCTGGTGTAATGCATGAAAAAGAGAGGCTTGAAAGTAAAATAGAAACGCAAAAACATATCTACGATCAAAAGCTTACACGTTTAACAACACAACTAGCTACTGCGGATGAAGAGGCTCAAAAGCAACAGTCATTATTAGCACAAAAAGATGAAGAACTCACCATGAGCATGGCGCAGTTTGATAGCAAAATATCGGAGTATGAAGTTGATCAGCAAAGCTCCCACATTGATCTAGAAAAAAAATTGGAAAAGTCCTCTTCACAACTTTCTCTGCTAGAAAAAGAGGCTAATAACAAACTGAAAGAATACCAACAAAAAAACACAATCTTAAAGACACAGTTAAAATCAGTAGAGGCAGACCTTAACGATGCAACGAATAAACTTGTTGATGTAGAAGATAACTTAGGAAAAGGAGAGTTACAGGTTGATAATTTAACCAAAGGCTTTGCAATAAAAGAGAAAAGACTAACCGAGCAATTAGAACAAAAAGAACAGCAAATATCGGAAGCATTAGCCGCAAAAGAAAAAGCAGAGGTCAATTTACAACAAGCCAATAGGGATCAAGAAGCATTGAAAAAAGATTTTGCAACAAAAGAAAATAAGCTTAATGAACAATTTGCTAAAGAGAAAGATCACCTTTTACGCACAGCAGTTAGTGATAAAGAAAAAATAGTCGCTGATTTGAGCCAGAAGTCACCCGTTGTTAGCGATAATATTACGACACCCTCTGCAAACCCAAGTAAAGAAAGCCTACGTGATAAAGTGTCAGCGGCAAAGGATAGCGCAATCGATAGCATAAAGGCTCCGCTGGATTATGCGAAAAACACCTTAAATACAGAAGAGACCTCATCGACTCTAGAAGCAAAAATAGAAGCAAAACCAGCGCAGAATAAAATAAAGCAAAAAATTGACGCAGTTAGGGATGGAGTATTACAGCAAGCTACCAAGGCAAAAGAGGTTGTAACAGCACCTGTCGATCATGTGGTACAGCGTGATGTCGAAGCAGAAGAGAAAAGTGTGTTTTCAGATATAAAAGAAAAGTTTGAATCCTCTGGTGTTTCTGACAAGTTAAAATCAGGGCTTGATAAAGCAAAAGAAGGGATCAATAGCGCTAAGGAAGAAATTGCACATAAAGCCTCTGATGCAAAAGACGCTATAAAATCATATAACAATAATCAGGACAGTGACGAAAAAAATCCTACTCAAGATAATGATGATAAATCTTCCCGTGGTATTAAAGGCGTGTTCGCCTCAGCAGGAATTGCAGGGCTGGCAATGTCGGGACTAGAAAAAGCCAAAGATGGTTTTAGCCAGGCTAAAGAAAGCTTAACGCATTACCCTGATGCTGAAGAGTCGATATTTCCGATTGATGCAATTCAATCTATATCAAATGAAGACGATAGACGACTGTACACAATGGGTATTAAAACCACGCAAGACCTGCTCTCAAAAACATCAACTGAGACAGGTATTAATCTATTATCAAAAAGCCTAGGTAAAGAAGAATGGGTCATTCGCACTTGGGTAAATAATGCTGATTTAATTCGCATTAAAGGCGTTGATGGTATTTTGGCAGAATTACTCGAACTAGCAGGTTTTAACACCGTCTCCAAACTCGCCAGTTCGAGTGCTGAAGAGGTATTACAAGGAATTTCTAAAGTCCATGAGCATATTACCAAGCGTACCACACTGCCTAATATTGATGAAATTCAAGGGCTTATTAATGGGGGGAAAGCTTTGGGTTAGGTCGATTCATTACTTGGAACTTCCTTACAAAAGCCGATCAATCATTAACTGTGGCGAACTGACTCCACGAAATTCATTCACCTCCAACTTATACAATAAATGCACTAAAGCACCTTGCTCTGGCCATTCTTCTAAATTGACATTAAAGGCGATGGCTTCGACGGTGGTTGCAGTAGGATTATCATTTTCTATTAAACGCAGTGTTAATTTGATATGGGCATTTTTAAGTATGCGTCTTTGTATAATTTGAAACTGGTTATCAAATACAGGCGCAGGAAAATGCTGCCCCCAAGGTGCAGCAAAGCGAATTTCATCCGCACTATTTAGGTTAAACTCATCACGTTGTAATGCGCCATCACTAAATAATTTTTCTTCAAACACAGTCGCATCAACTTGCTCTTTAATGACACAGTTAATGGCTTCGATAAACTGCGGCAGGTTTTGTTCTGCCATACTTAACCCAGCTGCCATTGCGTGTCCGCCAAATTTATCGACTAGTTTAGGGTTTTGTGTGGCGACAATATCAAGAATATCACGAATATGCAGACCTGTTATGGAGCGCGCTGAGCCTTTAATAATGCCATTATCACTTGGTGCAAAGATAATGGCAGGGCGGTGATAGCGTTCACGAATGCGCGCTGCAAGTATGCCAATAACCCCTTGATGCCAATCATCTTTATACAGGCAGAAAATCACGGGCAGGTCACCATCATCCAGAGTAGAAAACTCCTTTTCTAGAATCTGTAATGCCTCTCCTTTCATACTATTTTCAATTTCACGTCGTTCAAGATTGAGATCATCCAACGCACCTGCCATTTCCATTGCTTGTTGATAGTCATTTGCTAGCAGTGTTTCAATACCAATGCTCATATCATCAAGGCGACCTGCGGCATTCAAACGCGGCCCACAGCTAAAACCCAAATCGCTACTAACCGCATTATTAATATTGCGCCCTGCAACGCTAAATAACGCTTGTATTCCAGCGCAACATTGTTTGCTACGCATACGCTGTAAGCCTTGCTCGACTAGTATGCGATTATTTTTATCTAGCGGGACAACATCGGCAACCGTTCCTAATGCGACAATATCTAATAGACTGGTTAAATTAGGCGCAGGGATTTGTTGTTGCTGAAAATAGCCCTGCTGTTGCAGTTTGGTTTTTAATGCCAGCATCAAATAGAAAATAACACCCACACCTGCCAGATTTTTTGAAGGAAAATTACAATCAGGCTGATTGGGATTAATAATGGCATCAGCATCAGGAAGCCTACGCCCTGGCAAATGGTGATCGGTAATAATAACGCGGCAATTTAATGCTTTTGCCCGCTCAACACCTTCAATACTAGAAATACCATTATCGACAGTGATAATTAAATCAGGCTGAAATTGCTGCGCTTGATCAACAATTTCAGGGGTTAATCCATAACCAAATTTAAAACGGTTTGGCACTAGATAATGAATGTTTTTCACCCCCATCATAGTGAGTGATTTAACCGCCACCGTGGTTGCGGTTGCGCCATCGGCATCAAAATCGCCAATAATAACGATTGTTGCAGAAGATTCTATGGCTTCTATCAGCACATCCACTGCTTTGTGAATGTCTTTTAATTGAGAAATAGGATGCAACTGTTTTAGCTCATGACTCAACTCATCTGCGCTATCAATATTTCTAGCGGCAAAAATACGATGTAATAAAGGCGAAGCTACCTCTTGTGCTTGAATCTTACCCTTTAGCTCCCGCGCTACTACTGTCATTATAGCCATTATTTAAGCAACTCCATAATGCTAGGCTTATGCCCTTTGACCTTATTCCAAAGCTTATTTAGTGATTTCTTTTTTTCAGGAATATAGACCTTGCCATCACAACTTTGCACTAATAGTTTTATCTTCCCTTTATCAAATAACGTTGCCATTGGCGCAAACCACTCATCCTCCATCTTATCAAGCTTTTCCTGCCAGCCTTCTAAATCGTCATTTAATGCAAAAGGCGTTAATTGATCTAAAATTAATAGGTGATGTCCGCCTGCATCTAATTGGCTTAACGTTTGCTCAGGTTCAGCCGCAGTGGTTAGATAACGACACTGTGCCACAGAAGCGGCAAGCTCCCCGCCAAAGCCACCCCCTATAACGGTACGCACTCTAGTTCGTGCTTTTGTTTGCAAGCCTCCCCCCCAGAGCCACAGGCTATTGACCGCCAATTTACCATCTTGCTCACGCCTAAAATTCACATCGGCACTGTGTAGTAACATCTGCGCTTCATTTTGTAATTGATGCAAATTGATATTATCTGAATGTGGCAAATAGTTAGAAATCTCTTTATTGCGTAGCTCACGCAATGGCGTAGAACGTATTGATTCATCTCTATCCAAAAGCAAATACCAACGGTTGCAACAACCTTTCACAAACTGTAGTCCATCCTCAGAAAAATGTGCGTTTAACAGCTCTATATATTGAGTGGATTCATTCTCACTTAGATCAGACAAGGGATCAGCATCTAAAATAACCTCACTAGCCCCCGCCTTTAAATGCACAGGATCAGCACAAAGGAAGGAGCCTTTATGTGCAACTAAAGCAGAGTTAATACGCTCTTTTTTTACCCGAAAATGTGCATAGGGTAGCTCATCATCCGCAGAAAAACCCAGTAAGCTAAAAATAGCAGCATCTAAACCCTTAAACGGCACATCCTTCTGTTGACTATGCGCTAATAACGTCGCTGTTGTCTCAGATTTAGGCTCAAAACCAAAATCTTTATTCCATAGCTTAAGCGGCGCTAATAAATCAGGGACTAAAACATGTAATATTGGGCTATCTGACATGGCAGTGATTCCGATAATTTGAATGAATCAAATATTAACATACATTATGGCAAATTCTGCTAAAGCAATAGTGTTATAGATGTTCAGATATTAAATATTCCTAATATAGTTTTTCACATAAATAACTCGCACCCTTCGACTCCGCTCAGGGTACAGCTCCCTGAGCGGAGTCGAAGGGTGCGAGTTATTTGCCATGACGTGACTTGTCCCGCCTTAAGTTGGTAACCAGCGAACCTAAAGGCTTACTTCCATGAAATTATTTATCTAAAAAAACTATACAAACTAATTTGAATTATTACTTGTAACTCAACAATGATAAATATAATATGCACCTCCGTTACGCAAGTAACGAAAGACAGACAGTGCTAGCTTATTTTATGGTCTTTAATTTTAGTTGACTTAAGCAAATGAAACAGCGAGAATGCACCGCCTAAATGCGCTGGTAGCTCAGTTGGATAGAGTACCTGGCTACGAACCAGGGGGTCGGGGATTCGAATTCTCCCCAGCGCGCCATATACCAGTTCGTCATAGTCCGCGAACGCATCAAAACCCGCATTCTAGCGGGTTTTTTTATGCCTGTCTTGTTCGTAGCAATTCGCGCCAATTCGTTGACATACTGTTATAAATGGCGGTATTAATGACGGTACTTTCAAAATGAGCTAAGGACGATACCGCCATGTTTACTGCAATGCGGGGGTAGGATAATCCCGCTTTTCAGTATTGAAAATAAAAAATAAGTTACTATTATTGAGATAAGAAAGTAACAAGTAACTTAATTGGGCTACCAATTTAACATGGGGCAGTTGCTTGGCTGGAATTGTAGGTCGGGTTACGTTACCTTGCTACGCTTGATAAGCTAACCCGACCTACGCAGGATTTGTCCCGCCTTAAATGGGTAGCCCTTAATTGCTTGTTACTTCCTACGAAGTGTTCATTCCCCTAAAACGTTACAGGTTGCTAGCTTTGCGTGTATCTCATCTATTTTTTATTCTCTTTTTAATGGTTCCTGTGCTAGAAATTTATTTTTTAATTCAGGTTGGCTCACTCATTGGCGCTATTCCAACTATTTTATTAGTTCTTGCTACTGCTATTATCGGAGCAGGTTTATTACGTCAGCAAGGATTATCCACCTTAGCGCGTTTTCAAACTAATTTATCCTCAGGAACGCTTCCCGCGCAAGAAATGATTGAAGGCATTTTGCTTGCAGTTGGTGGTGCGCTTCTTATGACCCCAGGTTTTGTCACGGATACAATGGGCTTTTTTTGTTTGATTCCTTTTACTAGAAAAGCACTTACATATTATATTTTGAAACGCACTGCTGTGCAGATGCAGGATGGAGTGGCGGGTTTTGCTAGTTCTGCGCGTTCAGGTTCCCGTGGTTATAATGGCAATGCTGATAACACCTATGAAGGTGAGTTTGTGCGTAAAGAAGATGAGCGTTTAAATAGGGATTAATCATGTTTTGCAACTCAATCTCAATACCTCACCTATAAAATAAAAATAATCTATTTTTTCTCTTGAAATCATTTTGCCCGACCTCATTATTAGCAGTCGTTCACCGAGACTGCTAAAGGACTCAGAATTAAATAATCCACGAAACTTAACTTGTTTTTTTATCTCAAATTGAATGATTAATCGTTGTGCAGAGTGACTATGCGCCTCTTGAGATCATCCAATCCGAGACAAAAATCAGTGTTAAGTTCCGCCTATTATTCAATTCCGAACCCTAACCCCTACTATTCAACTAGTAGTCTCTCCGAAAATTATTAAAACCGAAATCTATGGAGTATAGAGTATGAATATTCGTCCTTTGCATGATCGTGTGCTAGTACGTCGTATGGAAGAAGAGCGTAAAAGTGCAGGTGGAATTATTATTCCTGATAATGCAACAGAAAAGCCAAATCAAGGCGAAATAATCGCAACAGGTAATGGTCGTATTACTGATTCGGGTGATGTTCGCGCAATGGATGTTAATGTTGGCGATAAAGTATTATTTGGTCAATATGCTGGCACAGAAGTGAAAGTAGATGGCGAAACATTATTAATGATGAAAGAAGAAGATATTTTAGCGGTTATTGAAGGTTAAACTTTCATCTGGTAGCGAAAAACGCTATCACCATCATTTATTAAAGAATAACGATAAGGATTTACATAATGAGTGCAAAAGAAGTACGTTTTAGTGATGACGCACGTACCCGCATGGTAGCTGGCGTTAATATTTTAGCAAATGCAGTAAAAGTAACATTAGGACCAAAAGGACGTAATGTTGTATTAGAAAAATCATTTGGCGCACCAACGATCACTAAAGATGGTGTATCGGTTGCTAGAGAAATTGAACTTGAAGACAAGTTCGAGAACATGGGCGCGCAAATGGTGAAGGAAGTTGCTTCACAGACTAACGATATTGCAGGCGATGGCACCACAACAGCAACCGTATTAGCACAAGCGATTGTACGCGAAGGCATGAAGTCAGTTGCGGCGGGTATGAACCCAATGGATCTTAAGCGCGGTATTGATAAAGCAGTTGTGGCAGCGGTTAGCAACTTACATGACATCTCAAAGCCTTGTACAGATAGTGCTGCTATTGCTCAGGTTGGTTCTATTTCAGCTAACTCTGATACCGTTATTGGTCAATTGATTGCAGATGCAATGGATCGTGTGGGTCAAGAAGGCGTGATTACGGTTGAAGAAGGTAACTCACTAGACAATGAACTAGAAGTCGTTGAAGGCATGCAGTTTGATCGTGGCTACCTTTCTCCTTACTTCGTTAATAATCAAGAAAAAATGGTTGCTGATTTAGATGATCCTTATGTGCTATTGCATGATAAGAAAATCTCTAATATCCGTGATTTACTGCCTGCATTAGAAGGTGCGGCAAAAGCAAGCAAGCCATTAATGATTATCGCAGAAGATATCGAAGGTGAAGCATTAGCAACCTTAGTGGTTAATAATATGCGCGGTATCGTTAAAGTAACGGCTGTTAAAGCGCCAGGGTTTGGTGATCGTCGTAAAGCAATGCTAGAAGACCTTGCTATCCTAACAGGCGGTACGGTTATTTCAGAAGAAGTAGGTCTAAGCCTTGAAGCAATGGAAATGAGTGATCTTGGTCAAGCTAAACGCATTTCTGTTGGCAAAGATGACACCACCATTATTGATGGCAGTGGCGATAAGACAGCCATTGAAGAGCGCGTTAACATGATTCGCGCACAGATTGAAACAACAACGTCTGATTACGATAAAGAGAAACTTCAAGAGCGTGTTGCTAAACTAGCAGGCGGTGTTGCGGTTATCAAAATTGGTGCAGCAACTGAAGTAGAAATGAAAGAAAAGAAAGACCGCGTAGAAGATGCATTGCATGCAACGCGTGCAGCGGTTGAAGAAGGCGTAGTCCCAGGTGGTGGTGTTGCACTCGTTCGCGCACAACAGTCTATTGCTGATCTTAAAGGCGAAAATGCCGATGAAGATATGGGTGTTAACATTGCACGTCGTGCGATGGAAGAGCCGCTACGCCAAATCTGTAGCAATGCAGGGGATGAAGCATCAGTTGTACTTAATGCGGTCGCAGAAGCTGAAGACAGCTACGGTTATAATGCACGTACCTCTGTGTATGGCGATATGATCGAAATGGGCATCCTTGACCCAACTAAAGTAGTCCGTGCAGCACTTCAACACGCCGCTTCAGTTTCTGGTTTGATTATCACCACAGAAGCAATGATTGCAGACCTTCCACAAGCTGATGCGGCAGCAGCGGCACCTGATATGGGTGGAATGGGCGGTATGGGTGGAATGGGCGGCATGATGTAATCCTCTAAGGAACGTGCACGGAATAACTTCCCGACGTTCTAACGCAGAATTTTTATTTCAGATGGGATGAACTCATGAGGCGCATAGTCACTCTACGCAACGAATGAGATCATCCAAGCGGGGATAAAAAGGCAAGTTAGCGATCGGGAAGTTGTTTCGTACACGTTCCTAATTCATGTTTATGCTTATTTGTCGCACCCTTCGACAAGCTCAGAGAACTAGATTTCTGAGCTTGTCGAAGGGTGTCAGTGAATAGCATAAACATTAATTGTCCC
>DRMS01000310.1 GCA_011322515.1 Leucothrix mucor | reverse complement strand
TCTATTGTTAACTTGGTTTTCTTTAAATAATTTAAGGTAAACTTAAGTTCATTTAAACAAAAATTATCTAATTTATTTTCCATTTGATACTTAGAGATTAGCGCCAAAGATCTATCTCTACCAGTTAAACCTATATAGCAGTACCATACGTTGGAATTATTATTACCAATATAATCATCAGCTTGTTTTATTTTTTCTGACGCACAAGAACTCACTGTTAGTAATAAAGCAAAGTAAATCATATAGCTATTTATCCATTTCATAGTATTACCTCTCATAAGTAAATCTTCCTGCTCTTTTTGCAAATGCAATCATTTCCATAAGGTTACGAGTATCTGGACGGCTAGCGGTTCTATTTGCTCTAGCCATAATATTTCTCCCCCAACCAGTAATAATGGTAGAGCGTGCTGTATGTATATTATACCTATACTAAATCAAAGGGGTCAGACTCCTTTGGTAACAATACTATTTAGACATTAATATCAATCGAGTCTGCCCCCTTTGATTACCCCTTTGATTTTAAAGTAGGTTTTGATCTTCAAAGCGATGAGAAATCACATCTTCTTGGTGCGAATGCCATTAAGGCAATGGTATTGGGTAGTATGAGTGTGGGGATTGACTATAATCGCCCACAACAAGGTAAATCTGGTTATGCAATCCGCTTGCAACTTAATAATCCACAAAATAAACGCACAAATAGCGCAATTAACGGGAGTATTTCGGCACAGCATTTCAGCAAGTCTTACCAAAGTTTACATTTAGATAATCATTACCCTACACAGGGGGCAGGATATTAAGCGCAAGATTAATCTGAGTCTGGATAAAGTGCTTTCTAAAAAAATAGCTAGCAATATTAATTTAAGCAAGACAGATTATTATAATAATCAATCTAGCCAAACGTTTAATGTTGGTTTAAGCCAGCAAATTAGCAAAAAAATGACACTTTCACTCTATGGTTCACATTCTAAAGATCGAAAGGGGAGAAAAAATGGCTACCAGTTTAAGGCGGGACAGTTAATGTTTCTGCCTTAAACTGGTAGCCGTAATTTTGATATAGACATTCATTTATTAAATTTCCGCACCCTTCGACAAGCTCAGGGAGCTGTACCCTGCGCGGAGTCGGAGGGTGCAATTATTTATGTGAAAAACTATAGAAGAGCTATAAGACCTGCAAATTAGCATAATTCAAAACTAGCCATTTGCTCCCTTCACTCTCAAAATTCACCTGCACACGGGCATGATCGCCAGTGCCTTCTACATCAATAACCACACCTTCGCCAAATTTAGCATGTTTAACGCTTTGTCCTATATTAATCCCTGTTTCATTGAATTTTCCTGCTGATTTTAGCTTGGGCTTAGGTTTTGAGTAATTGCTTTGCCATATATTGGTTTTGGGGCGTATTTCATGTGTTACCGAATCAGGAATTTCATCCAAAAAGCGTGAGGGTAGGTTGTAGCTCATATTGCCATAGAGGCGACGTTGCTCTGTATAGCTAATCACCAACTGTTTTTCTGCGCGGGTAATGCCAACGTAGCACAGACGGCGTTCTTCTTCTAATTTCCCTACTTCATCTATCGAGCGATCACTCGGAAATAACCCTTCTTCCATGCCTGTTAAAAATACCAATGGAAACTCAAGACCTTTTGAGGAATGTAGTGTCATTAATTGCACACAATTATCCCCTGCTTTCGCTTGTCCTTCACCCGCTTCTAGGGAGGCATGGGAGAGAAAGGCGGTGAGAAAATCCATATCTGCATGGTCATCATCAGGTTTATAGTGGAAGCCTTGGGCAGCGGAAATTAACTCATTAAGGTTTTCTATGCGCGCCTGCCCAATATCACCTTTGTCTTTTTTTAGATAATGCGCTTTGAGCTTTGAGGCAAGAATGACTTTTTCGACCTGCTCTTCCAGCGATAAATCAATCAACTCATCAGAGAGACTGTTGATGAGCTGGATAAATCCGCGCACCGCCGTACCCGCTCTTGGGGTAAAACTATTGGCATCAACCAATGCTTTAGCAGCCTGCCATAAGGAAATTCTCTGATCACGTGCTGCTTGGCGAATAATATCAACCGTTTTATTACCTATACCACGCGTGGGTTGATTAATAACGCGGTCAAAGGAAGGATCATCATGGCGATTGACAGTTAAGCGCAAATAACACAGCGCATCTTTAATCTCAGCGCGCTCGAAAAAGCGTAAGCCGCCATAGACGCGATAGGGAATACCGCGCTCATTTAAGGTGCTTTCAAAGACGCGTGACTGGGCATTGGAGCGGTATAAAATAGCAATATCTTGATACTGACCACCTTCTGTAACCCATTGCTCTATGCGCGAGGCACTATAGCGCGCCTCATCTAGCTCATTAAAAGCGGCATAAAGTTGGACAGGATTACCATCCCCCTGATCAGTCCATAGATTTTTACCCATGCGGGCTTCATTATGGGCAATTACGGCATTAGCCGCTTTAAGAATATTGCCTGTGGAACGGTAGTTTTGCTCTAGTTTAATGGTGTTAGTTTGCGCAAAATGCTGAGAGAAGTTTTGAATATTTTCAATACGCGCGCCACGCCAGCCGTAGATAGACTGATCATCATCACCTACAGCAAAAGGTAGGCTGGTATCACCACATAACAGGCGAATCCAAGCATATTGCAAT
>DRMS01000309.1 GCA_011322515.1 Leucothrix mucor | reverse complement strand
TATCTTATTTTTAAACCTCACCCTGATGTTATAAGCGGCAATCGTAAAGGTGCGGTTGATAATAAAATTATTGATCAACACTGTGACTTAATGCTGGACGATGTTAGCGTAACTGACTGCCTTGGAATTGTGGATGAAGTTCATACCATGACATCACTGGTTGGCTTTGAGGGGTTGTTGCGAGAGATTAAAGTGGTTTGTTATGGCTTACCTTTCTATTCCAACTGGGGGTTAACGCAAGATCGTCATTATCTTAAGCGACGCAATCCTGAACAAAAAAACTCAATTTCACTGGATAAATTAGTCGCAGCTACGCTGATTCTGTACCCCCGTTATATTCATTGGCAGACTAGAGCGTATACAACACCTGAATTTATTGTACTGCAAATCAAGAAAAGTATTGAACAACAAGGCGGCAAACAGGCAAATAAAATACCCACAATAGTGCGTAAATTGCGCCAAGCGAAACAGCTTATTAAAGGAATAATACCTAATTAACAACGTTACTGGAACTTTCCTAGCATACGAATACTCTATGCTAGGAAGCTGTTCGAGAACCAAAAGCGGACTGCAAATTATAACAATCTCGTAACTTGAGTTTATTGAAATCGTTCAATAGCCCTGTTATTCGCCTCATTCATTATAATGTTTCAGTTATTTTTGCTACGGCTCTAGTTCCCGAACAACCTCCTAGCGGCATTTAAAACAAGGAGGTTTTTAGCCAGAAATACCTAATCAGTATTTCTGAAATATAATGGTAGACCATTATTCTGTTGAATCACGCACCTTGTATCTAGCCCCACTTGCTAAAACATAGCTTTCTATGCTAAAAACGCCCCTATACTAGCTTCTAACAAATTAATGAAGTAGAATGATAGATACCTAAAACACCAAAGAATGGAGTTACTGGCTTGAATTTACGAACGGATAAAGCGTCGGTAGATACACAGAAAAGCTGGAATGACGTAATAGGACAGTTTGATATCCAACCTTACATAAGGATGGATAGCGCATCTGCACCTACCCGCACTGAAAAAAGAAAAAAAGCGCAAGCTGTTAATAATAAAAAACAACAACAGCCTAAAGTACTCTCACATTCTCCTTCTTGGTTCACAAGAGGTGCTATTGTTATTACCTGCTTTGCAACCTTGGGCAATATTCCTTTCCAGTCATCAATAACATTACAAAATGCTTTTGGGACATCCAATTTTGCCATTGCAATAGATGCAACAGCAACGCCCGAACAGAAAAAAACAAGTACAACGCCTGAAATCAGCTTAGCAAAAACCTCCACAGCTTTCCAACTTGATCCAGAATTTCAAAGCCTATCCTTACCTGCTCGTGCTATTGAGACTTATATTGGTCATCAGGTGATTAATACCGATAGTAAATGGGCATCCTACACGGTTAAATCCTATGACAATCCTGCTAATATCCTGCATAAAGTAGGTTTAGATAGCTCTGTTGCAACGCTACTGCGTGATAATAAAATCAAAACTGTATTAAAAAAACTTAAAAGAGACAATATTGTTCGCGCGCGCTCTATCAATGGTAAATTAGTCGAATTACTCCTCGCAACCTCCTATAAAAAAGCCTATGTCATTAAACCGAGTAGCGATGGCTTTGAAGGCATCTGGGAAGGACAGTGGGTTGATATGTTGTTTGAAATTCGCCAAGCAAGGTCATCTTTTGTGATTAGAAATGGTTTGTTTTTCGACGGTAAAAAAGCGGGCGTTCCAGGAAAGACAATCAGACAGATTATTAAAGTCTTTGACTGGGATATAGACTTTGCACATGATATTCGTGTTGGTGACAGAGTAACACTGGTTTATGAAGAGGTTTTCCATGATGGTGATAAAGTTGGAAGCCAAAATCTATTAGCTGCCGAGTTTATCAATAAAAACAAACAGTTCCGAACAGTAAGATTTACCCGAGAAGATGGAAAATCTGATTTCTTTACACCCGAAGGCAGAGAAATGAAGCGTGCCTTTATTCGCACCCCCGTTGCTCATGCTAGAGTGTCATCACACTTTAATCCTGGTCGCTTCCACCCTGTATTACATAAAATGCGCTCGCACAAAGGCACTGATTTTGCAGCACGACGCGGCACACCTATTATGGCAACAGGTAATGGTACCGTTAAATTTATCGGTCGAAAAGGTGGATACGGGCGCCTGATTACACTGACTCATCGAGAAGGTTATGAAACACGCTACGGGCATATGTCCAAATATAAATCAAACCTTAAACAGGGCGCAAAGGTCTATCAGGGGGATATTATTGGCTATGTCGGCTCATCAGGCTTAGCAACAGGTCCACACTGTCATTACGAGTTTCGTAAAAATGGCATAGCGGCTAATCCTATGACAGTTAAATTGCCTAATAGCATGTCGTTAACACCAACAGAACTGGCCAGCTTTAGGGCAAAAGCGATTAATTTAGTCTTACAGCTCAATGTGCTACATCGCTTTGCAACCTCTAATGTTAATATTAATAGTGGAACAGGTGGCTAAATGCGTGGGAGCGCTATCAGCAACAGAAGACAACCAAGTTAATTCAGATCATTCGAAAAGAAAATAAATTCTCTCGCAAAGACGTGGAGTACGCCAAGAAAAGATAATAAACATCCTTTGCGCACCCTGTGTCTTTGCGAGAGAACTATTTTTTATACTCAATTTTTACCTAAGGGGCATAGCAATCCTGCTTTAAGTTGATAGCTAATAGAAAGATGGCACGGAGCTAATCCACAGAAAAACTTATATTATCTAATAAGCGCGCCTTTCCCAACCATACTGCACCCAGTAACACCAGTTCACTATCCTCTACAGAGGCTATCCGTAAATCCTTTACACGCCTCACTTCAATATAATCTGCTTTAAACCCTGCTTTGTTTAATTCATTAGCTGCTTGAGATTGCAGTTTTATAAAATTTTTATTGCCATCTTTAATCGCGCTAACGATTAACTGTAATTGTTGCTGAAATAATGCGGCAATGCAGCGTTCTTGCTGAGTCAAATAGCCATTACGAGAACTCATTGCTAAACCATCTGATTCCCTAACCGTAGCAACGCCAATGACCTCAATCGGCATATTAAGATCAACCACCATTGTTTTTACTAACATTAATTGCTGAAAAT
>DRMS01000308.1 GCA_011322515.1 Leucothrix mucor | reverse complement strand
TGGGTTGTTAGATAGGATAATTGAGGTATCCAAACACTCTTGCATATAAGCTAAGGTAGCTTTTTCTCAGAAGTCTAAAACGCCATCAAATTATTTTCTTTTATATCAATTAGATATAATTAACATTATTGAAAATCAGCACCCGTCATGGCAAACAACCTACACCCTTCGACAAGCTCAGGGAACTAGCTTCCTGAGCTTGTCGAAGGGTGCGGGTGAATAGCAGAAACATGAACTGTCCCGCCTTAAATTGGTAGCCGCCTTTTGGAGTTGGAAAAATGGAAATTTAATATATGAACCTCTATATGTCTGCCCCCCAAAAAAAATAATGTCTTATTTTTGACTTTAAAGCGGAATATTTCACTCCCGAAATTGAGGTGATTTATACTTTTTGTCCTATAAAGGTCATCATCTCATCAACTGCTATTTTCTCAGCATCACTGACTGTACGTGCTTTATATTCAAGCATATCTTCTTTTAAGCCACGAGCAGAAATTACGATACGGTGTGGAATACCTAAAAGCTCATGGTCTGAGAACATAGCGCCTGCTTGCATTTTACGATCATCTAATAACACATCATAACCTGCTACCACTAAGTCTTGATGTAGTTGATCTGCGATTGCTTTAACCTCTTCAGACTTATGATAATTTAGTGGTACAAGGCTAATTTGGAACGGGGCTAGTGCTTCTGACCAGACAATTCCCTTCTCATCAAAATTTTGTTCAATACTGGCGGCGACTAAGCGTGATACGCCAATGCCATAACAGCCCATGGTGACAACTTCTGCCTTGCCATTTTCATTGAGAACAGTTGCATTGAGTGCTTCAGAGTATTTTGTACCAAGCTGGAAGATATGCCCTACCTCAATGCCGCGTAATATGGACAGTGTACCTTTACCATCTGGGCTAGGATCTCCATCAACAACATTGCGAATATCAACAAACTGTGCTTCTGGCAGATCACGTTCCCAATTTACGCCTGTATAATGTTTACCTTCTTCATTTGCACCACAAACAAAATCAGCCATTTTTTGTGTAGAAAAATCAGCAAAAATAGGAATATCCAGACCAATCGGACCAACTGAACCTGGCTTACATCCTGCCGTAGCTATCACTTGTTGTTCAGTTGCTAATGCTAATGGTGCC
Organism: Leucothrix mucor; assembly: GCA_011322515.1. Classification (GTDB taxonomy): domain Bacteria; phylum Pseudomonadota; class Gammaproteobacteria; order Thiotrichales; family Thiotrichaceae; genus JAGLBW01. The sequence goes on along the minus strand of DRMS01000308.1, from coordinate 802 downwards.
GCAACACCTTCTAACTTTTCTGCTTTGATTTCATTTAACTCTCTATTTCCGCTTAATAATAAAGCAATAATCGAGTCATCTTCGCCTTGTACCAATAGGGTTTTAAGAATGAGATTTTCATCTACCTTTAAAAAAGCAGCGACATCGGTGACGGTGTGTTGATTTGGCGTATCGACCAAGGTCATTTTTAATGAAGCAGCAGGACGTTCACCTGCGGGTGCAATTGCTTCTGCTAGCTCGACATTCGCCGCATAATCACTTTCTGATGAAAATGCGATTCCATCTTCACCCGAATCAGCCAGCACATGAAATTCATTGGACGCACTACCACCAATAGTACCTGTATCGGCATTTACGGCACGATAATCTAAGCCTAAACGATCAAAAATACGGCAATAGGTATCAAACATGATGTCATACGTTTGTTGTAGTGATGCTTGCGTGAGATGAAAAGAGTAGGCATCTTTCATTAAAAACTCACGCGCACGCATAACGCCAAAGCGAGGGCGTACCTCATCGCGAAACTTAGTCTGGATTTGATAATAATTTACAGGCAACTCTTTATAACTTTTTAGCTCTTTGCGTACATAATCGGTGATAATTTCTTCATGCGTAGGACCATAGCAAAATTTACGCCCATGACGATCGGTTATGCGCAATAGCTCTGCGCCGTATTGATCCCAACGATGCGACTCTTCCCATAGCTCAGCGGGCTGAATCGAAGGCATTAATAACTCAATGGCACCTGCTTTATTCATCTCTTCACGAATAATAGCTTCTACTTTACGCAATACTTTTAAAC
>DRMS01000307.1 GCA_011322515.1 Leucothrix mucor | reverse complement strand
TAATACGGATGTGAAGCTTGCCCTTGATGTTATAGGAAGAGAAGATCCTGTAGCTTTGCCATTGAAAGAATATGTCTCACGGACCAATAAATTTATGGAAATAAAATGCCCAGACATGCTGGAGCAATATGGTCGATAATCAAACTCTAGGAAATATAGGGGTCAGTACCCTTTTGTGTTGCTTGGCTCTTGAGCTTTTATCAAAGGGTACTGACCCCTTTTATTCTGACCCCTTTTATTAGACTCGGATAATAGAGCTGTTTCTATAACAACCGCTAGCTTGGTTTCAGCACTCCAATGGTCTGTTTTCGTTGATTTCTCTGGCACAACAGCTCCTGATTTTCTTGCTTGAGTTCGCCAATTAGAGATAGTTTGAGCAGATATTCCTTCTTCTCAGGCAACTTCTGCGACTGATTGATTAACAGGCGGTAGTAATTTTTTTAGTACCGCTTCCTTTCGTTCCTGTGGATAAGCCATTCGTTTATTCCTATCCGCCCCATTTGTTTATGAAATTTGGGGGTGACAACTATCCTGACACAGGGGGAAATGAACGATGGCAAAAATGACTAGGTTCATTAATTGCAATATCAAACTTCCTAAATCATCATTCCAGAATAGAAAAACTTTCTTTTTTATCATCACGGAAGAAACTTTATTATAAATATCGGACACTTGCTATTGATTCGACGTAAGTATTCAGCTAACCCATTCGCCTATAATCTGAAAATTTATACCGAATATATTTATTTTTGATTAAATATATGGCAAAAAATATTTTTTAGGATATTTTACTGTATGAAAAACAGTCTATTGATTGCTGTTCAATCACTTTTTGCCGATTATCGGTATGGATATTGGATTAAGCGTGGAAATGGGTTAGCTGAATACTTACGATTCGACTATTTTTATAACAACAAGCCATAAGTACCAAGGAAGCTCCAAGCAGAATGAATCTAATAAAATTTCATTTCCTGTTTTTAACTTCGAGGCGCTGCGCGGCTATTTACCCTACAGAAGTTATCAATATGCAAAATAAAAAACACTATTTAATCACAGGTGGATCAGGTTTTATTGGTTCACAACTTTGTAAAATACTATTAAAAAATAATCAAAAAGTAACAGTTTTAAGCCGTAATCCACAAAAAACAGCAACAAAATTTGTGAATCAATTAGGCGATTTAACAGAAAATTTAGCCTTTATCGCTAGTTTTGAGGATTTTAATCAGCCAGTTGATATTATTATAAACCTTGCAGGGCAGGGGATTATGGATAAACGTTGGAGTGAAATAATCAAGCAACAGTTGCTCAATAGCCGTTTAAACACCACTCAAGCATTGGTTGACTATGTAAAGCGCTGTAAAGATAAACCAGAACTAGTGATTAGTGGCTCTGCTATTGGCTACTACGGAATGCAACATGGCGACACACGACTCGATGAAACGGCGCAAGGTGATACTAGTTTTGCTAGTCAACTTTGTGTTGAATGGGAATATAAAGCTAAACCGTTAGAAGCATTAGGCATCCGCACTTGTTATTTACGCACAGGAATAGTCTTGGGACAAGGCGGTGCGTTAGCAAAAATGATACCGCCTTTTAAATTTGGCTTAGGCGGAAGAATAGGCAATGGGCAGCAATGGATGTCGTGGATACATATCACCGATTTACTTAATATGATGCTCTTTATTAGTGATAATAAAACACTAACAGGCGCTATTAATGGCACCGCTCCTAATCCTGTGCGTAATGTTGAATTTACAAAATTACTTGGCAAAGCTTTAAAACGCCCTGCTTTTATTCCGATGCCCGCGATGGTTATAAAGCTGATGCTAGGGGAGGGTGCGGAGGAATTATTATTAGCGGGGCAATGTGTTCTTCCTAAGAAAATGTTAGAGGCAGGGTTTGTTTTTCAGTTTCCTGAGTTGGAAGAGGCTATGCGGGATTGTAAGTAGAAACAGGAATCCACAATAGAAAAAAGACAATACATACTACTACATTATTTTGGTTATAATGCATGCCTCTTATTCAGGTGTAACGGGAAAACAGTGTAAATCTGTTACTGCCCCCGCAACAGTGAATTGGTAAAGAGGACGATCAATCGGTAGAGACGTTACACTAGTATCTTTACAGTTTTGTTTTTATTTATACCAAAAGTCTGGAGACCGACCTGAGTTTTTTAATTCCAATTACGCGGGTGGCGTAATCATTACAGGAGTTATTTTATGCATATTGAAGTAGGTGTAGTACAAGAAGCCAAAATGATTTTAAGCTATGGCACGGCGTTAGCGTCTTTTGGATACTTAGCAAAACAGGTCTGGGGTTCATCCCAAGAAAAAGGTTGGGTGTCACTGGCATTGCGCAGTGTTATCGCAAGTTTGCTTGTGTTGGTATTTTTTGAGGTGTTTCCGCATCAGCCTGTGGGTGTGTCGGAGGTTCATTTGATTTTAGGCTCTACCTTGTTTTTAGTGTTTGGTCTAGTGCCTACGGGTATTGCTTTAGCGTTGGGATTATTGATTCAAGGGCTATTTTTTGCACCCTTTGATCTGCCTAATTACACAGTTAACGTCACAACTTTATTAGTGCCTTTATTTACTATGGCAGCGTTGGCGAAGCGCCTTATTCCTGAGAGTATTGCTTATAAAGATTTAGCTTATTTGCAAGTGTTAAAGCTGTCTTTAGCCTATCAAGGCGGGATTGTTATGTGGGTTGTTTTTTGGGCGCTCTATGGTCAGGGTGTTGGTAGTGAGAACTTAACAGCAGTGGCGACATTTGCAGCGGCTTATATGACGGTTGTGATTTTGGAGCCTTTGGTAGATCTTGCTGTTTTAGCAGGTGCAAAGGTTGTGTCAGGCTTAAAGGATAGCCCCTTAGTGACAACACGTTTATATCAATAGAAAAAATATTCCCCCTTTCCATCATCAAAGAAAGGGGGAGTGGTATTATTTTTATATTATTTCGACGATCTATCCCTAGAAGCGTCATGCCCATATAGACCAATGGTCTATTTTTAAGTTCCTTTAGTCATTCCTTATTACTCTATTATTTTATTTCCAAGGAGTGGAAACGTTAGCTTTTCAGTCTGACAGGATCATTTTTTGACTATGAAGCATGCTTCTCATCGACAGATTTTTCTTTGTCAGAATTTTCTTTAATAAAGGTCTCTAATGAATTAGTAGAAACAGGTCCAGGCTGAGCTGCTACTAGCTTTCCTTCTGGATTAAAAAGTATAAAGGTTGGCGTACCAATTAAGCCTTCACCTACAGTTTTCTGCATCCAAGCATTTACTTCAATAGGGTTTGATACGATATTTTTAAATTTAATACCAAACTCTTTAACAAAGGTATTAGCGTCAGTAATGCCTTCTTGCCCGTCGAGTGTAATCCCTACAATACGTGCATTTTTTAATTTTCCATCAAACTTAACCATCGATGGCATATGCTGGCGGCAAGCGTGGCAGTCTGATGCCCATATTTCAACAATTGACCATTTTTTATCGCCTAATTGCTTTTCAATTTCTATTTTCTTGCCTTTGAGGTCAGTGAAAGCAGATGCAGAAGTGCTAAGCAGTAATGCTGCGATAAAAGCAACAAGTAATGGTGTTAAAAAACGTGCGCTTGAAAATCTATTAGAAATAAGTTGTTTCACTGCAAAGTGTCCTCTTGATTATTATTTGTGGTGTAAAATGATTGAATTATGATTATCAGCTGTAAGGATATATAAAATGAGTGTAAGTTCAATATCATCGGTAAAGTGTATTCTTTTTGATCTAGATGGTACTTTAATTGATACAGCACCCGATATGGTGAATGCATTGAATACGCTCTTACAGGAGGAGGGTCGTTTTCCGCTACCGTATCAAATAGGTCGTAGCGTGGTTTCCCACGGTTCGCCTGCTTTGCTTGAATTGGGCTTTGGCAACAACTTGTCCCTTGATAATAATGAGCGTATTCGCACTCGCTTCTTGGATTTATACGCACAAAACCTCTGCGTGGATACGAGATTATTTACAGGAATGGAAAAAGTTTTAAATTATCTAGAAAATTCAGGTGTTTGCTGGGGGATTGTGACCAATAAACCAAAGCGTTTCACTTTGCCTTTGCTGGAACAAATGGGTCTGCATTCGCGTGCTTGCAGTATTGTTTGTGGTGATACGCTGACAAAAAACAAGCCTGATCCTGAACCAATGCTATATGCATTAGCACAGTGCGGATGTAAGGCAGAGAATAGTCTTTATGTGGGTGATGCGCAACGTGATATAGAAGCAGGGCGTGATGCTAACATGACGACATTATTAGCATTATTTGGTTATATTGCCAATGAGGATAAGGTTGATTCATGGGGTGCGGATATTAAAATTAAGCATCCCGTGGATATTATTGAGGTATTAGAAGCTTACAATTAGGTTGTAAAGCTTGATGTAGCGAATTAATCTTTGTTAAGCTAAAATAATCATCACTAAGTTAAAAATATAGGATGGATAAGCGATAGCACATCCTCCATAATTCAAGTACTTATGGTGAATGGGTGCATTGCACTTATCCGCTTGTATTTTTAATTTAGCGAAGGTGTTGAATTATAAAACAATATAAAAGCGGGATAGTTCTATGCGAACTCGAATTTCAGTCTGGTGTCTTTTTCTCTTATCTATCGCCCTGATATCTTGTGGCGGTTCAGGTAAAACCTCATTAAATCCAAGTAAGCCAATTCCAGAGCAGGGTGATTTTAAGTCAATTAGTAAAAAGACAACGAATCAGCGGGCAACTATTCAAACGACGCTTAGTTCTATAAAGGGTCTTAATTTAACGCTTCAATATAATGTAACTACTTATAAATTGGAGTATCTGAGTCGCGATTCGGACAATAAATTAGTAAAAGTTTCAGGTTTATTGGCGATTCCTACAAAGAATACACCCAGCCCCATTTTAAGTTTTCAGCATGGCACTACATTTATTGACAAAGAAGCCCCTAGTTTCCAGTTAAACGTTAATACCAGACATCCTGAAATTTTATTTGCCTCTTTAGGTTATATCGTTTTTTCTCCTGATTATATTGGCTATGGCTCATCAAAAGGAGAAACGCATCCCTATCTGCAAAAACAGCCCTCTGCGGATATTGTTATTGATATGTTGAAAGCGGGTAATGCATGGCTTGATAAAGAAAATATAGCCACAAATAAGCAAATATTTTTAACAGGATATTCTGAAGGTGGCTATGTTACGATGGCGGCGCTTGAGGCATTAGAGAAGAATAAAGGGAGCGCTGGCTTTACCGTAACAGGGTCTGTATTGGGCGCAGGTCCTTATGATTTGCATAAAGCATTGAAGACATTATTAGGTCGAATTAATTATCTACCGAGCTTTTTGGATAATGCGTTACAGGAAGTATTAGAACATTTTCTTCTTCCTGACGATGCTGAGATTTATTTTGAAAGAACTTTTTTAGATCGCTATTTTGATAAGGATAAACAGGATAATGTGCATGATTGGAAGCCATCAATCCCATTAAAACTGTTTCATGGAGAAGATGATAAAACAGTTCCCATTGAAAGTGCGATTAGTGCATGGAATACAATGACAGCTTTGGGAGCTGATGTGGAGCTGGTAAAATGTGCCGCATCGCCTGCGGATCATAGCCCTTGTGTGATTCCGTATTTGAATTATACGATTAATTATTTTGCAGGTTTGCGGCAGGATCTATAAGAACACCGATAGGGGTATAGCGCGCAAGATGGGTAGATTCATTACTTGAAACTTCCTATAGTTTTTCACATAAATAATTGCACCCTTCGACTCCGCTCAGGGTACAACTCCCTGAGCGGAGTCGAAGGGTGCGGAAATTTAATAAATGAATGTCTATAGGTTCTATTGACATTTGGTTGTATTTTAAACCCTAATTATTTTTCATACTAAATAAAGAAATGGAAATAAATCGTTAGATAATGATATTCAGGCCCCCAAAAAAGATTAATGAATAATCAAATATCAACAGAGCCTAAGTTTCTCTTTCTTTTTAAAGCTCATTAAACTACAAATATAGCATTGAATTTAATGATTGCGGTTTTTACTATGGTAATAAACTATGAAAGTGTATTTTGTTGCTTTTCTATCAAGATGATGACGCTCCTAGTTTGATCTAATACTCCAAGCGTAACTGCAATTCCTTCTCTAATTCCTCCTGCAATTCAATATCATCCAAAAGCGAGCCATCTGCTTGTGTAATATGAAAAATATCCTCGACTTCTTCGCCTAATGTGGCAATACGTGCGCTGTGCAGGTGTATTCTATGCTCATACAAGACTTGACTAATATGCGTTAATAATCCTGGGGAATCGGCTGTTTTTAGTGTTATTACGGTCTGTTGTCGCGCTTTATCTTGGTTAAAACTAACGCGTGTAGGAGTATTAAAATATTTAAGTTGGCGTGGCATGCGATAGTATTGTCGGTCTATATTAAGTTTATTTGTAAGACCTTTTTTCACTGCTGTCTGTATAAAGTCAATATCATCTTTATTACTAATGGGCTTTCCCTCTGCGCTGAGTAAATATAAGGTTGTTAGGGAGTACTGGTCATCTTTACTAAAATAAATTCTGGCGGAAACAATATCTAGCTGTAGTTTTTCAATGGCGGATGTAATGCGCACAAAAAAGTCATTACGATTTTTTGCATAAATGAATAACAGGGTGCTGCTATTATTTTTATGTTGTTTGATAGCGACAATGCTTTCTTGTGGATTATTAGCAAGCAGGCTGATATGCCAACGTAGTATATAGATCGGTGTGTGTAAAATATAATCTGCATTAAGGCGTTTCCAAAATGCTTGCTGTACCATTTTGCTGATATTAAACTTGTCTGCTTGTTGCTGGATAGCCTGTTTTTTATCTTCAATGATCTCTGCTGTATTGATGGTAGTAGAGTCTTTATTGATCAAATGAAGACGTGTATTGCGATATAAATCGCTTAATAAGGTATGTTTCCAGCTTGTCAATAAGCTGGGGTTAGTGGCACGAATATCACAAATAGTGAGCAGGTAAAGATAATCAAGTCGTGTCGTCAAGGTAACTGTTTCTGCAAACTGCATAATCACATCGGCATCATTGATGTCTTTGCGTTGCGCGATACTGCTCATTAATAAATGCTGTTTAACTAGCCAGCTAACCGTATGCGCCGCATAGACATTCATCCCATGCGCTAGGCAAAAATCCAGTGCATCCTGTGCGCCTTTTTCTGAATGTGAGCCACCACGGCCTTTAGCAATATCATGAAACAGCGCGGCGAGGTAGAGTACCTGTGGTTTAAGGAGTGAGTGGAAAATCTGGCTACAAAGTGGTGATTCTTTAGCGCCTTCTGGGGTACTCAAACGGCGCACATTGCGAATAACTTTAAGCGTATGTTCATCCACCGTATAGGCATGGAATAAATCATATTGCATACGCCCAACAATATTCGAAAAAGCAGGTATATAAGCCGCGAGAACACCGTAACGATTCATGCGGTGAAGAACAAAGGTGATACCCTGCGATTCTGACATTATTTTGATAAACAATTGCTTATGCGTTTTTTTATCACGAAATTTTTGGTCAATTAAATGCAGGTTAGCGCGAATTGCACGAATAGTATTAGCTGACATGCCTACCATATGCGGTGTAATTTGCAACATATGAAACACTTCTAATAAGGCATGCGGATGCCGTGCAAATAAATCCTCATCCCCTAGTCCTAAGTAGCCATTTTGATTGAGATACAAGGCATTAATTTGCTTCGCTTCAAGTGTTAATTGATTGACAATACGCTCACGCAAAATCCCTAAAATAACCTCGGCAATACGTTCCAGCGAGGTAATGGTGCGGTAATATTGTTGCATAAAGCCTTCGATACAAGCATTATCCTCCGCACGTCCTTCATAACCAAACTGCTTTGCCAGTGGGCGTTGATAATTAAATAATAAGCGATCTTCCTTACGCCCTGCTAACTGATGCAAACCAAAGCGCACCTGCCATAAATAATTACGCCCTTCGACCAAGGTTTCTAATTCCTCTTGGCTGACAATATCCTCTTTAACCAAAAGTAACAGCGAGCTAGTGCCATATTCACGCTGAATAATCCAGTCAATCATTTGAATATCCCGCATCCCGCCAGGTCCTTCTTTTAAATTAGGTTCCACGCGATAAGAAGAATCACCATAATGCTGATAACGCTTTTTCTGTTCGTCCAATTTAGCGGCAAAGAAATTTCTACTCGACCACAGATCATCATGTTGCACTAACGCTTGTAATTGTTGAAATAATGATGCATTCCCCGTGAGTAAACGTGACTCCATTAGATTAGTAATTATGGTTAAATCTTTCTCTGCCTCCTCAATACACTCATCTAAAGTGCGGACACTCTGTCCAATCTCCAAACCTAGATCCCAAAGAGTCGTAATAAAATCAGACAATAATGCCTGCTCTTGTGTATCAGGTTCAGCATTGAGCAAGATTAATAAATCAATATCAGATGAAGGATGCATTTCACGACGACCATAACCGCCTACCGCGACTAATGAAGCAATATGAGTATCAGCCAACTTATTTTGTTGCCATAGGTCGATGAGGATGGAGTCAATGAGATCACTGCGTTTATGTAGCAATTGCTTGATTGCAAC
>DRMS01000306.1 GCA_011322515.1 Leucothrix mucor | reverse complement strand
TGACCTTATTAAGATTGCGTGAACATTACGCTTATGCCGTTATTGAAATGGGTGCTAACCATTTTGGTGAAATTGATTATTTAAGCCATATTACACAGCCAGATGTAGCAATTTTAAATAATGCTGGGGCAGCGCATTTAGAAGGTTTTGGGGATGTGAAAGGCGTATCACGTGCTAAGGCAGAGATTTTTAACGGTTTGAATGATAGTGGTATTGCGGTGATTAATGCGGATGATCAATATGTTGATTATTGGTTATCATGCAATGAAAACAGGAAAATCATTACCTTTGGGTTTAGTGATCAGGCGGATGTCAAAGGTAAGCTAAGTGGAGATGGCTTATTAGTTCAGGTTGCAGAAGATGAAAAGCAAATCATTAAATTAGCATTATTAGGTCGTCACAATGCGATGAATGCCTTAGCTGCTAGTGCAGCTGCAATAGCTGTAGGAGCGGATTTAATGATAATTAAGCAAGGTTTGGAAAGTTTACAAGCCGTAAAAGGACGATTGGCATTAATTAGGGGTATTAATGGTATTAATGCTGTTAATGATGGTAGTATTATTGATGATACCTATAACGCTAATCCTGATTCAGCGCGGGCTGCAATAGATGTACTAGCGGAAAAGAGGGATAATCAACGTATATTAGTGTTAGGGGATATGGTCGAATTAGGTGATAACGCAGTGCAACTTCATCGAGAGATAGGCACTTATGCTAAATCACAGGGAATTGATGCGCTTTATTGCTTGGGTAAATATAGCAAGGCGGCAAGTGAGTCATTTGCCGATAAGGGTTTTCATTTTGATGTTATTGAATCTTTGATTGAAGCATTACGACAAATCATAAGGCAACAAGAACAATTAGGGGATAAACAGGCTATGACGGTATTAGTTAAAGGCTCTAGGTCAATGCAAATGGAACGTGTCGTAGAAGCGTTAAGCTGTAAAAGCAATCAAGAAAAAACGGTTGGTGGAGTGAATAATAACAGTGGCTTGGCGGAGATTGTTCTATGCTAGTGATACTTGCGGAATGGCTTGCAGATTCTTATAGTTTTTTTAACGTTTTTCAATACATCACTTTTCGCTCGATTATGGGTATATTGACCGCACTAGGTATTTCAATGGCGTTAGGACCATTAATGATACGGCGCTTAATTGCATTAAAAATTGGACAAAGTATTCGTGATGATGGGCCGCAATCACATTTAGTAAAAGCAGGCACACCAACAATGGGTGGTGCATTAATTTTATTGGCAATAGCGGTATCGACTTTATTATGGGGCGATTTAAGCAATCACTATATCTGGATTGTTTTATTCGTAACCCTAGGGTCTGGCTTGGTCGGCGGTATTGATGACTATATAAAACTGAAATACAGCAATAGTAAGGGGCTATCAGCAAAATGGAAATATTTAAGTCTATCGCTAGTTGCTTTTATAGCAGCAACGGTGCTGTTTATAACGGCAAATAGCGAAGTGGAGACAACGCTTTATTTTCCAGTCTTTAAAGACTGGTTTTGGGAAATGGGCTGGCTGTTTATTCCATGGAGTTATCTGGTCATCGTTGGCAGTAGTAATGCGGTAAACCTAACCGATGGATTGGATGGATTGGCGATTATGCCAACGATCATGGTCGCAGCAGCCTTGGGTATCTTTTCTTATTTGTCAGGCAATATTGTTTTTGCAGGGTATTTGGGTATTCCTTATGTGCACAATGTAGGCGAAATTACTATATTTTGCGGTACAATATTTGGCGCAGGGCTAGGGTTCTTATGGTTTAACACCTATCCTGCACAGGTTTTTATGGGTGATGTTGGCGCATTGGCTTTAGGGGCTGCGCTTGGTGTAATTGCCATTATTGTGCGTCAAGAAATTATATTGGCAATAATGGGGGGAGTATTCGTCATGGAGGCGGTGTCTGTTATTTTGCAAGTTGCCTCGTTTAAAATGACAGGACGACGTATTTTTAGAATGGCTCCCATCCACCATCATTTTGAACTAAAAGGTTGGGCAGAGCCAAAAGTAATTGTCCGTTTTTGGATTATAACCATTATTTTAGTCTTAATAGGTTTAGCGACCTTAAAAGTACGTTAATTAGTTTTTTGAAACAGATGACGCAAATGCAATCTAAACACCAAATGGATAAGAACACTCAAACACAAGTAACGTGGGATACGTTGGTGGTAGGTTTGGGGACGACAGGTTTATCTGTAGTGCGTTATCTGGCTGATCAGGAAAAAGACTTTGCTGTAACGGATAGTCGTTTGATGCCGCCAGGAAAAGATGAGTTAGTGAAGAATTATCCTCAAGTACCTTATTACTTTGGAGGTTTTTCACCAAAAGTTTTTATGCAACCAAGGCAGTTAATTGTGAACCCTGGTATAGCGGTTGCAACCAGCGAGATTCAACAAGCTAAAGGTAATGGTGCTGAAATTATTGGTGATATAGAGCTATTTGCGCGTGAAGCAAAAGCACCCATCATTGCAATAACAGGCTCTAATGGTAAGACAACCGTGACAACACTATTGCAATTAATGGCGAAAAAATCACAAGTGATGGCACAAACTGGCGGTAATATCGGTACACCAGCATTGGATTTATTAGCGGTAGAGGAAGCAGAAAAAACAGAATTGTATATTTTAGAGTTATCAAGTTTTCAATTAGAAACAACAAACTCTTTAAAAACAGCAACAGCAGTAGTACTAAATATTAGTGAAGACCATTTGGATCGTTATGCAGGACTTGAGCATTATGCCGCGACTAAAGGTGTTATTTATAATCATTGCGAGCAACCATTAATTAATCGCGATGATGCGGCGGCAATGGCATTAGCACAAGGTAGAGCCACTCTATCCTTTGGTCTGGATGAGCCACAGCAAGGTCACTATGGATTGCGCCAAAAAGATAATAAAACATGGCTGGCAAAAGGTGAGCTGTGTTTATTAGCCGTTGATGAAATGAAACTGGCAGGTAAACACAATCAGGCAAATGCATTGGCTGCCTTAGCAATGGGTGAAGTAGTTGGCTTAAAGCAACAAGCTATGCTGGAGG